>CAZRXE010001299.1:0-4752 GCA_964603695.1 uncultured Heliomicrobium sp. | reverse complement strand
CACAGGCAACGGTTGACTGTGGCAGGTTGGGATTGGTCAGCAACCCCAGCAAACCTGTGTCGAGCAAGATCGTTGTCACCACGAGATACCTTTCAGTTCCGGCGGAAAGAGTTTCCTGTCCGACAAACGGTCATCGTCGAGCAGACGGAAGAATTCGTCGTCATAGCCTTCCCGTGGATCATCATCTTCTTCTATCCAGGATTGCAGCAAAGAGTTTTTTTCCTTTCGCGCTTTCTCCGTTCGCGAAATGTGCTCTCCCAACACTTTCAAGGCATATTCATCAAGAGGCAGCCCTTCACGGACTGCCTCTTGTTTCAAACGCTCTTCAAGATCAGGGAGTAATGCAATAACTGACGGCATGGCCATCTCCTTTCGACTACAACAAATCATCAATGGACTTGTAAGGCAATCCCTGCGACTCCGCCACCGCCTCGTAAGTGATGTGGCCGGCGTAAGTGTTGACGCCCGCTTTCAGATGCGGATCGGATTGAATCGCGTTCTTGAAGCCTTTGTTGGCCAGCTTCAAACCGAAGGGCAAGGTGGCGTTGGTCAGCGCGAAAGTTGAAGTGCGCGGAACCGCGCCGGGCATGTTGGCCACGCAGTAATGCAGCACGTCTTCCACGTAATAAGTCGGATTGCTGTGAGTCGTGGGATGAGTGGTTTCGATGCAACCGCCTTGATCCACGGCCACGTCCACGATCACAGCGCCTTTGTGCATGGTCTTGAGCATTTCCCGCTTGACCAAATGCGGCGCGGATGCGCCCGGAATCAAGACCGCGCCGATCACCAAGTCGGCGTTGGCGATGGATTCCTGGACGTTGTAATCGTTCGACATCAGGGTTTTGATTTGCGCGCCGAAAATGTCGTCCAGATAACGCAGCCGATCCAGGTTGCGATCCAGCACGGTGACGTTTGCGCCGAGTCCCACAGCCATTTTGATGGAATTGATGCCGACCACCCCGCCGCCGATGATGACGACTTTGGCGGGCAATACGCCGGGCACGCCGCCCATCAACACGCCGCGTCCGCCTTCAGGTTTTTGCAGATAATGCGCGCCGACTTGCACGGCCATGCGCCCGGCGACTTCGGACATAGGCGTCAGCAGCGGCAGATGGCCTTCGTCGTTGGTGATGGTTTCATAAGCGACACCGGTCACTTTGCGATCCAGCATGACCTGCGTCAGTTTCAAATCCGGCGCCAGGTGCAGGTAAGTGAACAGCAACTGGCCTTCGCGCATGCGCTGGTATTCAGGGCCGACCGGCTCTTTGACTTTGACGATCATGTCGCCGCGCGCCCAGACTTCGTCCGCCGTGTCTACAATCTGGCCGGCGGCGGCGACGAACTCTTCATCGCTGATGCCGCTGCCCGCGCCTGCGTTTTTTTCGACCAGCACGGTATGGCCGTGGTCGCTCAGAGTTTTGACGCCAGCAGGCGTCAGGCCGACGCGGCTTTCGTTGTCTTTAATTTCCTTCGGTAAACCGATAATCATTTTTTCTTCTCCTCTTTGACGGGTTCCGGTGTGACTTCCGTTCTGTCCCCTCTTTTCTGACAATGACCGATGACGATGCCCATCATCGCGCCACAAGTAATGTTGTTTTGTCCAAGGTCTTTGCACTTGGCTTCGGCCCAGGCTCTGGAACCTTCTTTATCCTGGCTGGAAGGCACATCAGCGCAAAACCCCGGTGAGGGTTTGCTTTTCTCCAGGCAGCCGATCAAAAACGCTGTGCCTGCTGCTGTGCCGGTAATCATGTTTTTGCCTTTGGTGCGGGCCAGCGCTTCTTTCAAGCAGGCGTCCTCATCGGCGGTGTCGCCGAAACGTTCTCCGGCAACCTTGTCTTGTTCGACATTTTTGCCGAGTTGCGAAAAGTAATAGATACAGCCGCCGACTCCCAGCATCATTAACAACAGCACGGCTGCCGCGATGGACAATGCGATCTTCCAGCCTTTGGACATTAAGGACCTCCGGTTATTCCGCGTTGGTGATGGATTCAGCTTTTATGGATGGATCGTCAAGCTGAATAATCTCAATATCAACTTTCGGCAGGTCTTTACTGCCGACGATGGTTAGATTCATGCCGATTTGCACACTGACTTGTTTGCCGCCCACGTCAATCAAGGTCTTGGCGTTCAGATACCAGCCCAGCGAGCCGGTGGAAAATTCCTTGACCTCGGCCATCATCGGAATGTCGTTGATGACGACTTTGACGGGTTCCGCCGATTCGCGAAAATCGGCGCGGGTGATTGCACTTTTGGTTTTGTTCATTCGTTGTCTCTCCTGAGAAAGTTAGTTTGTAGTGTTTTTACCGCTTGCTTGCGTTTTCGCCCAGGCATTTACTTTACGTTGCCAATCGGTACGACGCATAACCTGGCTTTCGGCGACGAATTCAGTTAACAAAGCGGATGTCACACTAGGCAATAAACCGCTTTCGAGGCTTTCAGCATATTCACCTTGATGTAGACAAAAAATCTTCACGGATTTGTTTGCATAGCACCACACCTCGGAAACACCAACTGCGGCGAAGATCGGAAGCCGATCCAGTGAATCGTGCGTAACGTCAACTTCAATAATCAAATCGGGCGGCGGATCAGTTGCCAAGCTGATGCGTGTTTTACCTCGTATGGCTTCGGGATGACGAATATAAAAGCACGAGTCCGGCTCGAAGCCACGTTTGATGTCTCGCCGTTTGAAGGTATTTGATCCGGCATTCTCGAAATCAATGTCCATCTCCAAAAGAATCGCTTCAACCAAAGCTGCGAGCAGGCGATTTTGCCGGTCATGTTCATAGCTGATAATCATGATTTGCAACGTCCCTTCGTCGTAGGTGAACCGCGTGCCGCCCTGTTCACCTTGTTCTTCCAACAAACGCTCGTAGGTTTCCCAACTGACATTATTGAGAATGACGTTTGGCTGTTCGACCAGTTGTTCGGCGGTACTGACTGCCATGATTGTTGCTCCTGTTTGGTTAAGCTCCCGGCTTGAATTCGTCAATCTGCGCTTTCTGCAATCTGCCGCTGTAATCCACGTAGATCGCTTTCCATTCCGAGAAAATGTCGAGCGAAGAAGCCATCGCGCCTTCGCGGTGGCCGTTGCCGGTGGCTTTCGTGCCGCCGAAAGGCAGGTGGACTTCCGCGCCGATGGTCGCCGAATTGACGTAAAAGATGCCGGTGTACATCCGCTCCATCGCCGTGAACGCCTGATTTACGTCCTGCGTGTAGATCGAAGACGACAAGCCGTATTTGACGCCGTTGCCGATTTCGATGGCCTCATCCAGATCGTTGCAGGGAATGATGCTCAAGACCGGGCCGAAGATTTCTTCCTGCGCGATGCGCATGTTTGCCGCGACATCGGTGAAGATCGTCGGTTCGATGAAAAAGCCGTGCTTGAGTTCGCCTTTGGTCAATTGGTTGCCGCCCAGATGCAGCGTTGCGCCATCGTGCGATTTGCCGATTTCGATGTAACCCAGAATCTTGTCCACGGCGGCTTGATTGATGACCGGGCCGACTTCGACGGTTTTCTTCAAGCCGTTGCCGACGCGCAAGGCTTTGGCTTTTTCGGTCAGCTTTTCGACAAACCGGTTGTAAACCGCTTTGTGAACGACGATGCGCGAACTGGCGGTGCAGCGTTGGCCGCTGGTTCCGAATGCGCCCCAGACAGTGCCTTCGGCAGCCAGATCAATGTCGGCATCGTCCATCACCATAATCACGTTCTTGCCGCCCATCTCCAGCGAACAAATCTTGCCGTGCTGCGCGGCGTTGGTGGAAACGATGCGTCCGATTTCAGTCGAACCGGTGAAGGAAACCAAACGCACGTCGCGATGCGTGGTCAGCGGCGCGCCGGCGTCTTCGCCGCGGCCCATGACGATGTTGATGACGCCGGGCGGAATGCCTGCGGCTTCAGCGGCTTTGACCAAATTGACTGTGGAAAGTGGCGTGTCTTCGGCGGGTTTGATGACCAGCGTGTTGCCGCAAACAAGCGCGGGCATCATCTTCCAGGAAGGAATCGCCATCGGGAAATTCCACGGCGTAATCATCGCGCACAGACCGACAGGCTGGCGCACGCACATCGCCATCTTGTTCTGTAACTCAGACGGTGTGGTGTAGCCGAACAAACGGCGGCCTTCGCCGGCGGCATAGAAAGTCATGTCAATCGCTTCCTGCACGTCGCCGCGGGCTTCTTTCAGGACTTTGCCCATTTCGCGCGTCATTTCGACGGAGTATTGCTCTTTGCGGTCAATCAGAATCTGGCCGAGTTTGTAGAGCATTTCGGCGCGTTTGGGCGCGGGAGTGGCTTTCCATTTCGGGGCGGCTTCGCGAGCGGCGGCGACGGCCGCTTCCACGTCTTCGTCAGTCGAGGCCGGAAACATTCCGATCAATTCGCGCGTGTCCGCCGGATTGCGGTTTTCCATCATCTGGCCAGCGGCGGGCTTCACCCAACGACCGGCGATGTAGTTTTTATAAGTCTCTGTCTTGGTGCTTGATTTTGCTTGAGCCATGTTGCCTTTTTTAGTTGATGATTTCGGATTTGAAATTTGAGCTTGGAGACAAGTTATTTCGTGTCCCGACCAAGCTGGGCCAATTGCGCGGCATCGCCGGAAACAACACGCCAGGCTTTTTGCCCGTCCGGCGTGGTGTGACAAAGCAAACAACTGACGCGCGCATCGCGCCATTTGCCTGGGTGTTTATGCACGCGCTCCAATTCCTCGAACCTGGCGGGCGTATGGCATTTCATGCAATCTTCGCGCGCTTTGACGC
>CAZRXE010001298.1:0-22267 GCA_964603695.1 uncultured Heliomicrobium sp. | reverse complement strand
AACAAACGTTTCCTTGTCCAGCGGCACAGGCTGCACGCCGGTCGGGCGTCCGTTTTGATCCACGCCTTTCAGCCAAGTCAGAATGTCTACGTGCGGATAGGCGTTCAGGTATTTGCCCGTTGCGCGATCAATCACCCACGTATAGCCGCCTTTGTTGGCGTGGACCAGCAGCTTTTGCGTCTTGCCGTCTTTGACGTAATCCACCAGCACGCATTCATACGCCGAGTCGAAATCATACAAATCGTGCGGCACTTCCTGGTAATGCCACTTCAGTTTGCCCGTGTCGGGGTCTAGCGCAACGATGGAGTTCGTGTACAGGTTATCGCCTGCGCGGAATTCATCGTAAAAATCTGACGACGGATTTCCCACGCCCCAGTACAGCAGATTCAAATCGGCGTCGTAAGAACCGACCAGCCAGGTGGGCGCGCCGCCGTATTTGAGCATGCGCGGGTCCCAGGTTTCCGCTCCCGGTTCGCCCGGCGCGGGGATGGTGTAAAAGCGCCAAAGGTGTTTGCCGTTGTTGGCGTCGAACGCATTCAGATAGCCGCGATGCGCGTGTTCGCCACCGGTGACGCCGACGATGACTTTGTCCTTGACCACGAGCGGCGGCGAAGTGACGTTGCAACCACATTGACGCATGTCTTCGATTTCCACGTCCCACAGTTCGCGCCCGGTTTTCATATCCAGCGCGACAAAATGATTGTCGAGCGTGCCGAAATAAATTTTGCCGTAGCCAATGGCCAGTCCGCGCGAGCCTGGGTTGTAAGGAATGTTTTTCGTACTCAGCTTGTAGGCGTATTTCCAGAGCGTTTCACCGGTGGCGGCGTTGACGGCGAAAAGGCGATTCATCGGCCCCATCAAATACATCACGCCGTCCATGACTATGGGCGTGGCGTTCAGGCCGCCGCGAATTTCGCCGGTCGGAAACATCCAGGCGGGCGCGAGAGTTTTGACGTTCTCGCGGGTGATTTGCGTCAATGAACTGTAGCGGTGCGCGGCGTAATTGCCGCCGTAACTGAGCCAGTTTTGCGGCTCTTTGTCGGAGTTGATGAGCCGTTGCCAGGTGGGTTCCTGGGCAAAGGTGAAACTTGTCAGCAAAACCAAAATCAAAAATGGCCGAAACCGGCCAGACCGTTGCCAAATCATTTTCGCTCGCCCTTTCGTGTTTGTTTGTGGTTGGATTGGAATCGAAATCCTCGTGTGACGAGGCGTAAGTTACCTTGCGGCAGCCGCGTTTGACAACGAATGCGGCGGCATGGCGGCAGTTTTATGACCATCTCCATCATCATTCCAACTTTCAACGAAGCGAAGACCATTCGCGAATTAGCGGCGGCGTTGGCGCGGCTTCCGGGCATTGCTGAAATCATCATTGCCGACGGCGGCAGTCAGGACGATACAGTGCGGCTGGCGCGCCGGAGCGGGTTGCGGGTAATCGAAGCGCCGCGCGGACGCGGCCCGCAAATGAACGCCGCCGCCAAACCAGCCACCGGCGAAATCCTGTTGTTTTTGCACGCCGACACACGCCTGCCAGAAAACGCTGCGGCGCTGATCGAAGCCGCGCTTGAAGACGCACGAGTTTGCGGCGGTAACTTCAGTTTGCGATTCAACGGCGCAACGCGCGAAGCCCGCTTGCTGACCTGGCTTTACCCGCTGCTGCGGCTGGGCGGAATGTGTTACGGCGATTCGGCAATCTTTGTCCGGCGACAGGTGTTTGAACAGTTGGGCGGCTATCGCGACTATCCGATTTTTGAAGACTGCGATTTGTACCGCCGCCTGAAACGCACCGGACGCTTCGTTCGATTGAAAGCTTGCGCGACAACCTCTTCGCGGCGGTTTGAAGGCCGCTTCATTCGCACGTTCGTGCTGTGGTCGTTGATGCAGGCGGGCTACTGGATGGGCGCGCACCCAAGCTGGCTGAATCGGATGTACAAACCATTGCGATGACAACATCGCTCGCGTTTTACTCGTCAGACTCTGCTTCGCGCATCCGACAAACAATCGGGAAAATCAGTAACTGCTCGGCAGAATCAGCCTCGCTCCCTACCAGTCGCGGCACCGACTGAGCAGTTACCTTAAACATAACAATTCTCTTCAAACAATCAACGCTTAACAGGCGCATTGTCGAAAACAATTTCCCCGCCGATAACAGTCATCACACATCGGGTTTTCAAAATTTCGGCTTCGGGAATTTGCATGATGTCCGCCGATAAGACCGTCAGATCGGCGAGTTTGCCGTCTTCAATCGAGCCGCGTTGTTTTTCTTCAAAGGCTGCGTAAGCCGCCCAGGCCGTAAACATTTTCAGAGCCTGTTCGCGGGTGGCTTTTTCTTCCGGGTGCCAGCCTTCGCCGGAAAAGCCCTTTTGGTCTTTGCGGGCAACGGCGGCGTAAAACTCTATCATCGGTTCGCCGCGTTCGACCGGGGCGTCGGAGCCGCCGGCGATGACCACGCCGGATTTAATCAGCGTTTGCCAGGCGTAAGCGCCTTCCAGGCGTTTCAGTCCCAGGCGGCTGGGCGCGAAGTGCAAATCGCCGATGGCGTGCGAAGGTTGCATTGAAGGAATGATGCCGAGTTTGGCAAAGCGCGGAATGTCCGCCGCGCTGAGAATCTGAGCGTGTTCGATGCGCCAGCGCGGCGGCGTGCGCTCCATTCGCAGAATCATCGGCACGTTGTTATAGGCCGCTTCGTACCAATCCAGAATCGTGCGATTGGCGCGGTCGCCGATGGCATGCGTTTCGACTTGAATGGTTTTCTTCAATGCCTCTTCAAGCATCGGCACCACTTGCTCTTCCTTGAAGGTCAAAAAGCCGTTGGTATCGTGGTCGGCGTAATTTTCCAGCAGCGCAGCGCCTTTGGAACCGAGCGCGCCGTCAATGCTGACTTTGATGGTGCGAATGGTCAGTTTGCCGTCGTAAAGGCCGATTTGCGTGCCTTCGCGCAACAGCCGCTGCGTGTCCGCGCCGGGGCCGCGAATCGCTTCGTAAAGGCGGATCTTCAGCTTTTGTTCGCCGTAAAGTTTCTTGACCAACTCAATTTGATCCCAACCGACGCCGGCGTCATGCACTTGCGTCCAACCCAGCGAAAGGCTGCGTTTGTCGGCGAGCAGCAAGGCTTGTTCAAGATCGGCTTTGGTTTTGGGCGGAATGTGACGGGAGACCAAACCTTGCGCGCGGTCGAGCAGCATGCCGCTGGGTTCGCCGCGTTGTTTGTCGAGCATGATTTCGCCGCCGAAAGGGCTGGGCGTGGATTTATCAACGGCGGCGATTTTCAGCGCCGCGCTGTTGGCTACCGCGCCGTGGCCATCCGCGCGCGTCAGGAACACTGGATTGTTCGGCGCGATTTTGTCCAAATCCCAGCGTGTCGGGAAGGTTTGTGGTTTCCAGAAAGTTTCGATCCAGCCCCGCCCAGTCACCCACTCGCCGGGTTTGGCTTTGTCCACGCGAGCTTTTACCTTCGACAGAAAATCTTCCAAACCGGTCGTGCCTTCCAGATTCAAATCCATTTCGCGAAAGCCCACGCCAGCGAAATGGTAGTGCGCGTCAGTCAAACCGGGCACGACGGTCGCGCCTTTCAGGTCAATGACATTGGTGCCTTTTTTGGCTTCGTATTTTTTGACTTCCGCGTTCGAGCCGACGAAAACGATGCGGCCATATTTGACAGCGATGGCTTCGGCTTTCGGCTGTGCGTCGTTGGCCGTGTAGATATTGCCGTTTTTGAAAACTTTGTCGGCGGGTTCGACCTGTGCAACGCTCGGCTGCAAGGCTGCG
The DNA here is from genome assembly GCA_964603695.1 of uncultured Heliomicrobium sp. Taxonomy (GTDB): domain Bacteria; phylum Acidobacteriota; class Blastocatellia; order RBC074; family RBC074; genus RBC074. The sequence goes on along the minus strand of CAZRXE010001298.1, from coordinate 18,502 downwards.
AAAGACAAGGCGGCGACAATAACAATCAACGCGGTCGGCGCGACGATTCTCATAACAATTCTCCGAGGTTAAGTTGTGAAACAGGTTGATGTCGGTTGCCGGAAGCTGAAGTGCGGTACGAAGTGCAGTGTCACAGTCACCGCGCTCCGTACCGCACCGAATTCCGAACGAATTTTAGGTTTACTGACCGGAAGATGGAAAAACCTTGGCATCTTCGCGGGTATGACAGCGTTTGCATGAACCGCCGCCATTCGTGCCGGGTTCGCCGCTGAAAACCGTGCGACCATAATGCTGGTTGCCGTCGTGGCAGGTGAAACAACCTTTGCCGCCACGTTGATCGGGCGTGACGTGCGCTTTGGTTCGCAACGTGACCGGCGAAGTCTGATTATAACCGCCGCTGATTGTGTGGCACACGTCGCATTTGTTGTTGACGTAACCGACGTGCGATTTGTGCGTGAAGAGCGCACCGTAAGCGCGGGTCACGTATTTCTCCGAAAATTTAGGCGGGTTCAGTTGCTGTTCGGTGTGGCAAATCTTGCAGCCGGATTTCTGCGCCGCTTTTTGATCGCCGCTGTTCGGCAAATGGCAGATGAAGCATTCGGGGTGCGAGGCGATTTTCAGCACAGCGGGTTTGGCCGTTTGCGCATGGCAAAAACTGCAATCGGTCTTTTGTCCCGAAGGCAAGTTGTAGGTCATGTGCATCTCGTGCTGGTTGGTAACGGTTCCGTCCTTTTTAGTAAATGCGCCGAAGAAAGCGTTGAAGTCATAGCGCGGCGCGAAATCGCGTTGCGGCGGACGCGCGGTCAAGCCTTGTTTCGCGTCGTGGCAGATGGTGCAGGTTTGCTGCGGCTTGGCGGTGAACTGCTGAACGTGGCATTCAACGCAGGCTTTGTGACCGGGGAACTTCAGTTTCAGTTCTTTATTGCGGGCGGTGGTCGGAACCAATTCCTTAAGCAGGTCGCGCTGGTCGTGACAGGAATCGCATTTCAAATCCTGCGCCTGATTCGTGCCGGGAACTTTGACCACGCCGGTGTGGGTTTTATGCGTAAACTTCTCGTAATTCGGCGGCGCGGACGATTGCACTGGCGCGGCTGGAGCCGGCGCGGGCGATGATTTGGTTTGCTGGCCGCGCGCTGCAAATGGGTTGAGCAATGCCAGACAGACCGTGAGACCGCAGAGAGCGAGCGAGAGTTTTATCTTTTCCATCCTCATGGTGTTGCAGTTTGAAAGTGCGTATTGCGGGCCGGACGTGAAAACGACCGGATTAGCGCCTCGTCACGGAGCGGAAATCGCGAATCCATTCCTGCATTGCAATTTCGGTTTCCACCCGCGTGCCGTGCCTGGGTTTCGAATTTCGCGGGTCGAGCCGCGCCTGCTTTTCGAGGTGACAGCCACCGCAATCTTTAATGGGAGCTTTGGTGTCGCCGTTTTTCGTATCGCGATAGGTTTTGTGGCATTCGATGCAGCCGGCTTTATGCTTTCCGTCAGGCACACCGTGGTAAGCGTCTTTGACATCCACGCCGCCGCCTTTTTTCTCGGTGTCGGGATGACCGGTTTCTTTGTGGCAACTGATGCACTTGGCTACTTCTTCGACGCGCGCGTCTTTGTTGGTGTGATGGCAATCCTGACAGCTTTCCGAGTACTTCGGCTGAATGTGCGTGCCGTGATTGAAGTTTTCGACCACTCCCCATCTGTTGTGCTGTCCCCAGTGCGGACTTTCTTTAGGATCGCCCAGGCGAACAATGCCCGTTGGGCCGGTCTTGCTTGCGCCGGCGGCAGGCGGCTTGGCCGCTTGTTGAGTTGGCGCGGGTGTCGGAGCAGGGGACGGTGTTGGAGGCGTAGGCGTCACGACCACCGTTTGTGAAGGCGTTGCCGGCGCGGTTTGCACTGGGGTTGAAGTCGGAGGCTTCGTTTCCGGCGCTTTCGTTGGTGTGGGCGTGGGTGTTGGCGTTGGCGTCTTTGTCGCCGCAGGCGTAGGAGTCGGCGTCGGTTTCGGTTGTGCCGGAGTTGCCGCCGGCGCACTTGCTGCTGGAGCATTTGCCGCCGGGGTTGCCGCAGATGTCGGTTGAATCGCTTTCTGACCGAAATGACTGGGTGGCGGAAGTGCAATGCCTTTTACGCCAAATGCCTTGATGGTTACCAATGAATGGCAGTAATTGCACTTTGCGGTTTCCAGCGTCACCGTTCCTTCAATTTTCTTCTGCATCCCATCCGACTTGTGACACTTAACGCAGCCGTCTATCGAACGAGGTTTACAGTTTTCTTTACAATCCGGCGGCGGAGGAAGGCAATCCGTACATCCAAAAACCGTCGGCTGCTTTTCCTTTGTTTTTTTATCTTCCAGGTAAAAATCCTGTAGTGTTGCGGCAGTTTTTGCTGTCGCGTGACAAGACATGCAATGCGCGACTGTTGTGCCGACAGCATCATCGTGCGTCTTATGACTGAACGGCAGCGGAGATTTCGCGCCTTGTTTTGGTGGATTGAGTTCTGTGTTGACGATTTGCCGTGCGAACCAGAGCGCCGTTTGTTCGGAACCGGTCACGGGGCGGCCTGCTTTCGGCGGTTTGCCGGTTTCCGCGTGGCAGCCGACGCAATTGGTGGCGAAGGTGTTTTTCGGATTCGGTTTATCGGGTTTGGGCGGCGCGACGATCTTCGGGTCAAAATGGCAGATGAAGCATTCAGGATGTCCCGGCGCGCTCATCTTCACGCCGGCGGCAAATTCGATTTTGGCTACCGTGACCGGCGCATTATTGGACATGTGGCAGGAGGCACACTCGAATTTATCCTTGTCCAAACCCTTGTTGACTTTCGGATCGGTGGCTTTGGCGTCGAAGAATTTAACGCGCTCTTTCAACGGCGTACCGGTCGCGTACTGGCTGTAATAGTCCACGTGGCCGCCGTGCGAGAAGTTGTCGTAAAACTGCGATAAGCCGCCGCCTTTCGGGTTCGGAAAGCGCAGGATGTTGGTGGCCATCGCTTTCTCATCAATCGTGAACTTTTCGTGGCAGATGCTGCACATATCGCGCGGCATGGCCGAACCGGTGAAGGCGTGGCATTCGGTGCAGGATGAGTGAGTGGTGGCGTCTTTCGCTCCGTTCAAGTGACTGGGGTAGCCGATGTTTTCGACATCGTGCTGATCCTTACCCAGTTTGTCTTTGGCTGCCGTGCCGTGGCAGTAGGCGCAATCCAGCTCAACGGTCTTGTTTCGCGCGATCAGACTTTTGACTGTACCTTTATGAGATTTGTGAGTGAACTTGGAAAATTTCGAGGGCGCGGGCGTAGCCGCGCGCGGCCTTTGCGCGCTGGCGTATGACGATGCGAACAACGCTCCCACGAGTGCCAGAAAAACAAATAACACAACTGCTTTCATTTGAATCGCCCTCTTCGGTTTCGGTTTCGGTAAGCAGGCAACACCAGGTGCCGTGGCGTTAGATCGAAGGCTTTGTCGAACCGTAGTTCAACAGATAATTTCAACGCGACCAAGTGCATCACGGATTCAGCCACGATGACCTAAAAATGGGAAGCACCAAAATCACCAAGCATAAGGATGATTGTGGTGCTTGCTCCCATCTTCCACTCAGCGAAAAAACAGGTTTACAGATTTGGGTGGCGCGGGAACTTGACGAACGGCAAACGAACACCACGCACAAAGAACTGATCCGCACGAATTGCGGCGGGCGCTTCGTAACCGACGCTGCCTGACGAGGCAATAATGTCGTCTTGATCAATACCATCACCACTGATGCCGATTGCCCCAACCAAAACGCCATTTTTATACAGTGGCACACTTCCAGCGAAGATTTGTGTTCCGTTGGCAATAGTCGGCAAAGATACCTGTCCGGGAAAAGCCTGGACACAGCCGGTATGAAGGTTAATCGTGCCGCTCAGAATTCCCATCAAGGTGCGTTTGATAAGCGCGATTTGCAATCCGTCGTTGAAAGGACTCCATACATTGATCGGTTTTGAGAGCGGGCCGTTTGCACTGCCATTGATCCCATCAGGCAGGAATGGCCGGCTCAAAAATCCTCCGGCTCGGTCACTGAAAGCAATTGAGCCATCAAGTTTGATGCCGTCGATGGCAGCGGCATCAGCAAACTTGGCGATATCAGGTCCCAGACTGCGCAATTGCGCGCCTGCAGTTGGATTGCTGAAAAAAGCAGAGGTGCGGGCTTTTTGCACGCAAACGTCGAAACCGAAGATCGGCGCATCAAAAGTCGAAAACAAGCCCAGCACCGCGCCGCTGACATCCACCACAGAGATGTTGACCTCAGCAGGCGAATTCAACGGGCGGCGAATGGCGGCGCGCGTGCGATAAGCTTGTTGCGCCGCCTGCGTGATGATGCGATTGACATCATCCGCTGTCAGCCGGTTGGTATTTGTTGAAGCACTGGCGTGGAAGGGGAAGTAACGACCATCCACGCGCCCAGGAACGCCGCCAAGCGTAAGTGGCGTGAACAAGGAAGCAGGCGTGCCTTGCGGGGCCAGCAGCGCGGTTCCCGGCAGGGTATTGTAAGCGGATGCCTGAACGCCTGTTTGCGGGGCATTGATGAAGGGAAGTTGAATGCCGTCCACGATAATTTTGTCGCCACGAATGTCTTCCGGCGCTTCAAATCCTTGTGTGGCCGCAACAGCGATGATTTCTTCGATTGACTGATCATTGTCTGACGGATCTATGTCCACGGAATAAAAGCCGTCCACTTCGACGCCCACTCCGCCGACGGCTGCGCGGCCTTTGTAGAGCGGCACGCCGCCCGGATCACCCGCCAAACCAAAAGGGAGAAAACGACCGAAGAAGCGAACATCCGAACAGGGTAGTTGCGAAAATTGCACTCCGAAGAGTGGCCCCGCCGGCGAAAAGTCCACCAGCGGCGGAACGTGTTCCTGAATGATGAAACTGGCGCTACGCGTGGAAAAGGCATTGCCGAAGGTGCTGAAATACGCTGCTGTCCCGCCTTTCGAGAGCGCCGCCAGCGCAGGGCCGTCACACAGCAGGTTGCGCAAAGGATTGGCTTGGGAAACGACACATTGCCCGTTGCCGTCAACAATCGGAATGGACATTCGCTCCAATCCATCGGGATCTGCATTCTTTCGGGGCTGCCCGGTAAGGAGGTCGGTTACGCCGAGGCGAACGTCATTGCGCATGCCGGTCATTTTGAAGACACCAAGCAAATCGCCTTCGCGGCTGACCACGCCGACCGTGGCGCGGACACCGAGCTGCTGCGCTTTAGTGACGGCCTGGGCAATGACGGTTTGGACTTCGGCCTGAGTGAGTGCGACGAAAGGCGCGGGGCGCGTTTGTTCGGGCGCGCCTGCCATCATCAGTTGCACGTTGTTTCCGGCCTGGCCTTCCCAAACCAGCGAAATATCATGCATGCCACCGGTCAGCGTCGGCGACAGCATCAGATTGATTTGATCCAGCCCGGCAAATCCGCCTTGCGGTCCGACGTAAAGCGGCGTGAGTTCCTGGTTGCCGATGCGCACGCGCAGATTTTTGGCGTTGCGCAGTCCTGTGCCGAACAGCAGCAAATAGTTCGGTCGCCAGTTCGTGCCGGGATCCACCGCACGAGGAGAACCGTCAGGGTTAACCACGCGGTCATAAAAAATCCCGTCATAAGTGGTCAACGCGACAGGCAGACCGCGACCGGTATACGATACGGTGAAAATAGCTGGCGAGGCGGCGACCAGTTGCAGATCGCCGCGCGAAATCGTTCCGTTAGCATTGGTAATCGTGATTTGCGCCGCGCCCAGGGCGGCTTGTTCTGGGATCAGATAATTGACTTGTCCAGGTGAGGCGAAGAACAGCGGCGCGATGTGCGCGGTGCCGCGACTGTCGGTCACTCGCACGGCTGTACCGGCAAGTTCTGTGGGCAGGGGCACAGTTTGGGCGGACTCTGACCGCAGGCATAAATCCGCGCCGAAAGCGGCGGCAATTGCTCCTGGGGCCAGCGGCCCAGCGAAACTCGCCGCGTTGACACTAACCACGGCGACGTTTGAAGTCGCTCCAGCGGCAGAAGTTCGATTCAAGAAACGCCCCGAAACAAAAACGCCGACCAAAGCAACGACAACCGTTGCAAAGACTGCAAAAACAGTGGTGCGAATGCTGAGATTGAACCGTACGTGCATCTTCAACTCCTCTTGCTAAACTTTTGGAAAACGGAATGACTGGAAACTGAAAAGACTTAAACTTACACGAAAACCGCAGCAGACTATAGCCTTACGTCGCGCAACCTAGCAAGCAAAAATCGCGTAACTGCACGGACGCTTTGTGCTTGCAACGGTTTTGGGAACCTTGTTTACGATTTCACGCGTTCGATCTCAGCTCCTACCGCGCGCAGCTTCTCTTCGATCTTCTCGTAGCCGCGATCAATGTGGTAAACGCGGTCAATCCAGGTTTCGCCATCGGCTGCCAGCCCGGCCAGCACCAGCGAAGCGGAGGCTCTCAAATCCGAAGCGATCAATTGCGCGCCGGTCAAAGGTGCGGGGCCGTGAACCGAGGCCAATTGCCCGCGAACTCTTATGCGAGCGCCTAGTCGCTGCAATTCGCTGGCGTGCATAAACCGGTTTTCGAAGATGGTTTCGGTGATGAACGCATCACCTTCGGCCTGAGTCATCAAGGTCATGTACTGCGCCTGCATATCTGTCGGAAAACCCGGATGAACCGCCGTTGTGACGTCTTTGGCGATGAGTTTACCGTCGCCGGTCACGCGCAAAGTCGTGGCATCGAGTTGTTCGATGCGAACGCCGGCGCTGCGCAGCTTGTCAATGACGGCCACCAGATGATCGGGATTGCAGTGCGTGATTTCGAGTTCGCCGCGGGTGATGGCGGCGGCGACAAGAAAGGTCCCGGTTTCGATGCGGTCGGGAATGATCGAATGCTCCGCGCCCTTCAGATATTCAACGCCGTTGATGGTCAGAACAGGCGTTCCCGCGCCTTCGATCTTCGCGCCCATCTTGGTCAGCAACTCGGCTAGGTCAGTGATCTCCGGTTCGCAGGCGGCGTTAAAAATTCGCGTCGTGCCGGCAGCCAGCGCCGCAGCCATCATCACGTTTTCAGTACCAGTGACGGTGACGGTTTCGAAGCTGATATCCGCGCCACGCAACTTCGATGCTTTGGCTTCGATGGCTCCATTGCGCATTTCCACTGTTGCACCCAACTTTTCCAGCGCCAGCAAATGCAAATCAATCGGGCGCTGACCGATGGCGCAACCGCCGGGCAGGCTAACACGGGCTTCGCCGAACCGTGCGACCAAAGGCCCCAGCACCAATACCGACGCGCGCATGGTTTTGACCAGTTCATAAGGCGCTTCGTAATTTTCCACCGTGCCGGCGTTGATGCGGTGCGTGCGCAGTTCGGGAACCAGCACGGTTGCGCCCAGGTCTTCCAGCAATCGGCGCATCGTTATCAGGTCGCGCACGTATGGCACGTTTTTGAGCGTCACCGTTCCCGAAGTCAGCAACGAAGCCGCCAAACAGGGAAGCGCGGAGTTTTTCGCTCCGCTGATTTGCACCGTGCCGCGCAATGCTTTTCCGCCCACGATTCTGAATTTGTCCATAGCCGGTTATTCGCCCGAAAGAGACTTTTCTGTCAAGCAAAGCAAGGAAGAAACAAGAGGGAATTATTTCAAGGCCAGACGGCGGACGGCTTCGACAAGATCTGAGACTTCAAAAGGCTTTTCGATGAAGGCGTCGGCGTTATCCTGAATCAAACGGGATTTTTCGCTGTTGTGTTGGCCGCTGACGGCCAGCACCTTGGTTCCCGAAAGCAGCGGATTGGCTTTGATGTGACGGGTGGCTTCAACGCCATCCATCACTGGCATGTCCAAATCCATGACGATGATGTCCGGGTGTTCAATCTGCGCGCGTTCGATGGCCTCCAGCCCGTTAGCGGCCTGGCAGACGTTGTAATCATCTTCCAAAGCGTAGATGAGCATTCGGCGTACGCCTTCCAGATCATCCACAATGAGGACTTTAGTCACTTGGCACCTCATGAAAAGAGTGAGAGATCACCGTCATTCCCGCGTGAATTTCGGGGCCAATGATGAGTTACGCGATACTGCTTTTGCGTGTATCCGCGGCAGGGCCGCCGCGCGGTGGTTCGACGGGCGGGATTATAGCCACAACCCGGAAAATATGTACAGTGATGAGGACTCGCCAATTTCAAACCTCGAACTCCGCTAAATCCTCTGCCGCATAGGTTTCCGTGAAGATCGAACGAGATTCTTCCACCAACTGGCGCACGTCCGTATAACGTGAACTGAAGTGTGTAATGAGCAGCCGTTTGGCGCGCGCTTCGACGGCAATTGCCGCCGCCTGCACAGCCGTCGAATGGCCGAAGTGATGAGATTCCTCAATGTGGTCTTCGGTGAAAGTCGCTTCGTGAATCAGCCAGTCGGCGTTTTCCGCCAACGTCACTGCGTTCGGGCAAGGCCGCGTGTCCAGGCAGTAGCTGACGATTTTGCCGGGACGCGGTTCACCCAACACTTCCGAAGGCTGAATAACGCGGCCATCGCCGAGCGTCACCGATTTGCCTGATTGCAACTGTGAATAGAGCGGCCCCGCCGGAATCCCCAATTCGCGAGCGCGTTCCAGGTTGAACCGTCCGGGTTTGATTTTTTCCTCCAGCCGAAACCCCAGCGCGAAAATACGATGATCCAGCGGGCGCGCGACAATCGTCAGTCGAGAAGATTCGTAAACCAGTGATTGCGGCGTTTCGGCGAAGGACTTTTCGTTGAATTCGATCAGGTTGAGCGGGTAATTGACGTGGCAAATCTTCAGTCGCGCGGTCAGGTTCAGGAATTCTCCGACGCCCAGCGGCGATACCAACGTCAAAGGTTTTTCCCGGTTGTCGAGCGCCATCGAAGACAGCAAGCCCGGCAAGCCGTTGAAATGATCGCCGTGCAAGTGCGAAATGAAAATGCCGGCCAATTTTTGCGGCGAAAGCCCCGCGCGTGCAATTTGCATTTGCGTGCCTTCGCCGCAATCAAACAGCCACCATTCGCCTTCGCCGACGACGGCCAGCCCGCTGACATTGCGCCGCAGCGTGGGTTTTCCTGAACTGGTTCCAAGCGGAATAATTTTCATTGAGATTACCAGCCCAGCACCCGTTTGCCGGGGTCTTCCGGACTGGGCCAGCGGCTCAGCACGACTTTGTTGTGCGTGTAAAAGTGGAAGCCTTCCGTGCCTTGAATGTGCAGGTCGCCGAAAAACGATTGGTTCCAACCGGTGAAAGGGAAAATCGCCATCGGCGCGGGAACGCCGACATTGACGCCGATCATTCCGCAATTGGCGTAACGCGCGAAGGTGCGCGCCGCGCCGCCGTCGCGCGTGAAAATCACCGCGCCGTTGCCGTACTGCGATTGATTGGCCTGCGCGATGGCCTCGCTCAAATCCTCCATCCGCATCACCGACAACACCGGCCCGAAAATTTCGTCGCGCGCAATCTGCATCTGCGGCGCAACCTGATCGAAAATGGTCGGCCCGACAAAAAAACCTTCCGCGCCGTCAACCGGCTGAATATTGCGTCCGTCCGTGTTCAGCTTCGCGCCTTCCTTCAAGCCCAGATCAATGTAGCTGCGAATGCGGTCGCGCGCCGCTGCGTCAATCACCGGCCCCATGTCTACCGCAACGTCGCTGTCGGTCGGGCCGACTTTCATCTTGCCGGCGGAATCGTGCAGGCGTTCGAGCAGAGGATCGCCCGCCTTGCCCACGGCCACCGCGATGCTGCCTGCCATGCAACGCTGCCCGCTGCATCCGAATGCCGCGCCGATGATTTGATTCGTCGCCGCGTCAAAATCCGCGTCGGGCATCACCAGCATGTAATTTTTCGCGCCGCCCGCCGCTTGCACTCGTTTGCCGTGCGCGGTTCCGGTTTCGTAAATGTATTTGGCCACCTGCGTCGAACCGACGAAACTAATCGCCGCCACATCAGGATGTGTGAGCAAGGCGTCCACCGTTTGATTGCCGCCCAGCACGACGTTGAAGACGCCTTTGGGCAAACCGGCTTCGGTCAGCAATTCGGCCAATCGCAAGGGCGTCAGCGGCACTTTCGGCGAAGGTTTCAAGATGAACGTGTTGCCGCAAACAATCGCAATCGGAAACATCCACAGCGGAACCATCGCCGGAAAGTTGAACGGCGTGATCCCAGCGCAAACTCCGAGCGGATGCCTTTCGACGCGCCCGTCAATGCCGCGCGCCACTTGATCCAGCGACTGCCCCATCAACATCGTCGGCGCGTGACAGGCCAGTTCGACCATTTCAATGCCGCGCCGGATGTCGCCTTTGGCTTCTTCGTGCGTCTTGCCGTGTTCGCGCGTCACCAGCCGGGCGAGTTCGTCAAAATGTTCTTCCAGCAAATGCGCGAAACGAAACATCACCCGCGCGCGTTCGACCACGGGCGTGTCCGCCCAATCGGAAAACGCCGCTTTGGCCGCCTGCACCGCTTGATCCACCGTTGCCGGGTCGCTGTCCGGAGCTTGAGCAATCAGCTCACCGCGCGACGGATTGTAAACGGGCGTGAATTGCGAGGCGTTGAACGTCGTCAGTTCACCGCCGATGTAGTTGTGACAAATTGTAACCATAACAAACTCCAATTCTATCGAGAGGCTTTGTACCTCTCTATGATCTGCAAAATTCTCTTGGCACAAGTATTCGCCAATTCCTGACTAGAGCATTCTGATGCTTTTACTCGTTCGAGGTAAACGCCTTCGTGAACAAGCATTGTAGTTCGAGCATGAGCTTCGGCAGGTGTTTCGTGATGGACAGTATCTCCATCTACTTCCACAACCATAATCACTCCACTTTTCACGATAACGAAGTCTGGCTCAATTCGTTTGTAACTTTCGCCGCCTCTAATAAAAACAGGGAGAGGCGCGAAGGAAACGCCATAAGATTTGAGAGCTTTATAAAGAAAAATTTCTTGCTCAGAACGAAAAAGCAGCCCATCTACTTGCTTGGAAGGAATGTTGTCTGAGCGAACCCTGCCCTGATTTGTAACGCCTTCACCTGCCAAGAGTTTTTTTGCTTTGTCGCGCCAGTTTTCTCCGGCGTTGATAACTGGGGTTATTTCTATCTCGTTAATGCGTATATCCGAATATCGCGGGGTTATCTCATTTAGCTTTTTCTCAATATTACGTTCACATTCATTCCGCACATGGGAAATTTGCGAATAAAGCCAGCCAGGAATCACAAGGTTAAGGCAGCAAGTATTCCAGGTCTCACCGTAAGAGTTTTCTTGCAGGTAATCGCGAATGGACGCTTCTGAGTTTGCCAGCAGAGCCACTTCACGAGTCGCCCCCTCAGCAAATAACAGTCGAGCAGTAGTTGCCAGCAATGCTTCAAGCTCTGTTGTTTTTTTTGGTTTGGTGCCTTCTGCCATAACGTCTCTAATTGTGTGTTCGATACCACTACGATTCTTCGCCAGCCTTCTCAAGCCAGATCAAACGCCGCTCTTCTTTGACCAAAGCGGTTAGTTCATCCTCGGCAAGTTCACTGTTCGCAAACTGATGTTTAACAAGTTTATTCAAAAGCTCTTCCAGTAAATTCGCCGCAACTCGCAAACGATAATCCGCCGAGGAACGCACGTCGTCAATCGGCTTCAACTCATTCGACAACTCCGCTTGTGCGGCTGTGATTGTCGCTGAATCAACCTTTTGATCCTTCAGCACTGCTTCCGTATTCCAAACCCTGACCGGCACAGGCGCGACGCTGCCGTAAGCGATGCGGGCTTCGAGAATGACGCCGTCGTCCAGACGCGCCATCGCCGCAATGCAGACTTTGGAAATCGCCTGCGCTTTGCGCGTGCCGACTTTGCGCAAATGTTGTTGCCAACCCGTCGTGGTGCGCGGCAACCGAACGGCTCGAATCAATTCGTCCTCGCGCGTCACTGTGGTTTTGTAGCCGGTGTGAAAATCCCGGTAAGCCACGCGCCGCGCGCCCGCCGCCGAAATCAATTCCAGTTCCGCTTCGTAAACCAGCAGCGCCGGCAGCGAATCCGCCGCCGGAGAAGCGTTGGCGATGTTACCGCCAATCGTGCCGCGATTTTGAATGGCGACAGCGCCGGTGAAACTCGCCGCTTCGCACAGCATCGGGAATTCTTCGCGCAGGACGGCGTGCCGCTGAATCTGCGCGTAAGTCGTCATCGCGCCAATTGTGACGGCATCTTCGCCGATCTCAATGCCGCGCAGTTCCGGCAAACCCCACAAACTGACGAATCGTTTGTGCGCGAGCTTGCCCGCTTCCAGTAAGACCATCAAATCCGTGCCGCCCGCGAAAGGCCGCCAAACGCCGGCTTCATCCGCCAACAGCCGCAAAACTTCGTTGAGGTTCGCCGGTGTTTTCAGTTCGTAATCGGGGAGATAAGCGCGCATATCAAGAGTTTCCCTGGCAGGCTCTGACGACAGAGTCGAAAATTTTCATGTAACCGGTACAGCGGCACAGATTCCCGGCCAGTCCGTTGCGGATGTCTTCTTCGGTCGGTTGCGGATGGCGTTCCAGCAAACTGATCGCCGCCAGAATCATGCCCGGCGTGCAGATGCCGCATTGCGCGCCGCCGTTTTCGATGAAGGCTTGTTGCACGGCGTGCAATTGTTGGTCGTTGGCTACGCCTTCGATGGTTGTGATTTCAGCGCCAGCGGCTTGCGCGGCGGGAACCAAGCAACTGTTGACCAGTTCGCCATTCAGAAACACTGAACAAGCGCCGCATTCGCCTTCGCCGCAGCCTTCTTTCGTGCCGGTCAAATGCAAGTCTTCGCGCAACACATCCAGCAAACGCGCCATCGGCCAGCAATGAACCGCTTGTGCTTCGCCATTGACGACACACTCCAGCGTGATTTTTTCAGCCACGATTGCCTCCCGCCGTCATCACTTTCATCAAGTTTTCGGGCATCAGCGGAATCTGATTCACCGGCGTGCCAATCGCGTCTTCGATGGCGTTCAAAATGGCCGGAGCCGGGCCGTCCATCGGCAATTCGCCTATGCCTTTTGCGCCGGACGGGCCGTAGGCATAAGGCTGCTCTTCAAAATATACGCGAATCGGCGGCAAATCCGCTGAAGTCGGCATGATGTAATTCGTCATTTGATTATTCGCCATTCGCCCGTTTTGCCGGACGACGTTTTCATAAAGCGCGTAGCCGATGGCCTGCGCCACGCCGCCTTCGATTTGCCCGGCGGCCAGCACCGGATGGATGACTTTGCCGACTTCCTGCAAGGCGACGAAATCGTCCACGCGCGTTTCGTAAGTTGCCAGATCAACCGTGACTTCGGCCACGTACACCGCCCAGGCGTAAGTGCCGTAAGCTTCGCCCTGATACTTTTCGTCATCCCAAAAAACGCCCGGCGGCGGATCGTATTTGCTGAAGGATTTCAGCGCGCCGTGCCGGGCAATGTAGTTTTGACAAGCCGCCGCGAACTCTTCCGTCGTGTAGTCTTCTTTCAACAAGCCGCTGCCGAGTAAGGTTTGCTTCAAGCCGACAGCGGCGGATTCAACCAGTTTGCCGACAATCATCGTTGTGCGCGAAGCCACCGTCGGCCCGCTGTTCGGAACGTTGGCCGTGTCGGGTTGCGCGATTTCGATTCCGTCAAAATCAATTCCAAGCGCATCCGCCGCAATCTGCGAAAAGATGGTGTTTGTGCCTTGCCCGATTTCGGTGTTGGCGGTCAGGATTCTAGCGCGGCCTTCCGCAGTGGCTTCGATGCCGACGACCGAAGACAAATACACTTCGCCGGAACCTGTGAAACCCGCGCCGTGCATGAACGTGGCGAAGCCGATGCCTTTTTTCTCGGTCGCGCTTGTCCGGTTGAATTCGGCGAAGCGCGTTTTCTTTTCGTGGTAATCGCTCAGGCTCAAGGCGCGGTCGAGCAGCGCGGATAGATCAATCTTTTCGCGCACGACCTGCCCGGTTGAAGTCGTTTCGCCTTCACGCAGGAAGTTGCGGCGGCGCAGTTCTTCGGGCGTCAGACCGACCGTGCGCGCGACTTTGTTCAGGTGACGCTCCAACGCGAAGATGCTTTGCGGCGCGCCGAATCCGCGAAACGCGCCGTGCGGCGGATGGTTGGTGGCGACCGCTTGGCTACGAACGCGGACGTTCGGACAGTTGTACGGGCCGGCGGCGTGAATCGTCCCGCGCGACAGCACCACCGAAGACAGCGTGGCATACGCGCCACCGTCAACCACAAAATCAATTTCCATCGCCAGCAATTTGCCGTCTCGGCTGACCGCCGTGCGATGGCGCGTTCGCGAAGGATGGCGTTTGGTTGTCGCGGCCATGTCTTCGGCGCGGTCGTAAATCATCTTGACCGGCTTGCCTGCTTTCCAGGCCAGCAAGGCCGCGTGTCCGGCGATCATCGAAGGATATTCTTCCTTGCCGCCGAAACCGCCGCCGGTGACGGTTTGGATGACTCTGGTCTTTTCCGGCGGCAAACCGAAAAGCTTCAGCAAAGCTTTGTGAACGTAATACGGGCATTGCATCGAACCCCAGACGGTCACGCCTTCTTCCGGGTTGGCGACGGCGATCATGCCGTTGGTTTCGATGTAAAGCTGTTCCTGCTCGCCGGTTTCGTAATCGCCTTCGACGATGAAATCCGCCTGCGCCCACGCTTCGTCCACGTTGCCTTTTTCAATCAGAAACTTTTTGAAGACGTTGTCCCGGCCCCAGATGATTTCGGTTTGGTTCAAGGACTCTTCAATATTGAAGATGGCGGGAAGCGGTTCGATGTCGAAAGTGACGGCGCGGCGCGCTTCTTCAAGCAGGTATTTGTCCGCGTGCGCCAGCAGCAGAACAGGTTCTTCGGGGTGGTTGATGAATTCATCGGCCAGATAAGGCTGATCTTCCAGAATCAGCGCCACGCAATTCGCGCCGGGAATGTCTTTGGCCGTGACGATGGTGAATTCTTCCCACGGAATGTTTTCGCCGAAACGAATGCCGCGAATCCGCCCGCGCGGAATCGGCGAGCGCACCGTTGCGCCGTGCAACATTCCGGGAAACGAAAGATCGTCCACGTAGCGCGCGCGTCCTGTGACTTTGTCGAATCCTTCTTTGCGTTTGACGGACTGACCGACGATTGGCTTTTGCATTTCCATTTCTTGTTTGTTTGAAAGTGATTGGCTCCAACAGCGATTGTTCAGGCGACAATGTCGCCTGCCTTTCGTTGCGAAGATTGAATGTAGGCGATCGTGTCGTTGACTTCGTTTTGCGTCCAGTTCGTTGCCACGTCCACGGCCTGCGCCGACCACAAAAACGCCGCCGGGTAGCCTTTCTCTTCAATCCATTTCAACCGGTTCGGAACCGTTTGTCCGAGTTTTTTCTTTTTCAATTCCGTCCAGTCTTTCTGGACTGCTGTGGCGAATTCGCCGATGAAGCAGGGATAGTCGGCGGAAAAAATATGCGGCGGCAGCTTGCCGTCGTTTTGCGCATAAAAGTGAAACTGATGCAGCGTGACGCCGAGCGCCGCCGAGTCCCAGTCAAACAGCGTGTCGTAATGCGCAAAGCCGATGGTGGATCGAAACGCTGCCTGGCCATCCGGCAAACGTTTGGCGTTGATGCGCCCGATGCCTTCGCGCAAAAATTCCAACATTCGATCTTTCGGAACAGTTTTGTTTTCTTCTGGACAGTGTTTGTTCAAGCTTTTTTCGGTCGTCACCCATTCCGGCTCGTTCATCAGTTCCCAGGCATAAATCGTTCCCGGATGACGTAGCGAAACTTCCAGCAGCGGTTCGAGCACGGCGTCGAAAAAGGCTTCGCTTTTGGCCGGATCGTTGATGACGCTGGCGCGTCCGCCTTTAACGATGTTCGCGGCGGCGTCGCCGACTGTGCCGTGATGGCACCAGTGAAAATCAATCAGCGAAGGAACGAATTGCAATCGCAGCCGCTCGCAGGTTTCCAGCACGAACTCGAAGTCTTCGATCAGTCGCGCGTAAAATTCGTGTTGCGGCGGCAAAGGATCGAACAGCCAGCGATCATCGTCTTTTTGCGGCGCTTCATCGCCCGTGCCGTAGCTGGTTCCGTCCGGCAGTATGAACCAGCGCACGGCGAACAGTCCGTGGTCGGCAAAGCGGGTGAAATCTTCGACCAGACGTTTTCGTTTTTGTTCACGCCAGGCAGGCAGATTTTGCGCGTTGACCCAGGCGGCAGGCGGATCGCCGAAATCCCAGCCGTAATCAATCCAGGGATAGTTGATCCCCACCAGCAACCGATTATTCGTGTTTTGTGTCATTGGTATCCTTGCCGAATTGATTTTGTCCGCAGCGGATGATGGCGCAACAGGCTTTGCGACTGCAAGGTTTACGTTATAATGCCGCGCAGTTCGCTGCTTGCGGCGTCACGAAAGGGAAACGATCATGAAAGACCACGACGATTCTTCCGAACAAAAACCCTCTGATTTCAAACCTCGCTGGAGTTGGTATCGCATTTTGTTGGTCGCAGTGCCGACGCTGATTCCTGTCACCTATTTTTACCTGAGCGGTAAAGAGCGATTCACGCTGACGGATTTGGGAGTAGTCGGCGGAATGTTCATCGCCTATTGGCTGGTGGTTCTGTTCGTCGCCGGGCGCGTCTTGCGTCACCGGCAGTCGTTGCAATCCATCACGCTCGCTTCGCCCTTGATTGAAGTCCCCCTGACCGCCGAACTGCGCGAACGATTGTCTGCCTTGGCTGACATCAAACAACAGAAACCCGCTGTCGTCGCTTTTGAATTGCTGGACAAAGAGATTCCCCGCTTTGAACAAGATGAAGAACGCGACCGCGCTCTTCGCGACAACGAACATCTGCGCCAGCAAGCCGGACAAGGCGCGTTTTTGGTGGCGGTGACAACGGAGATTTTGAGGCGGTTGTTGCTGCTGAGCGGCGCACACGAGGAGGACCGCAAAGTCTGGCGCTCTTACATCAGTGAAACGGCAGCGCGCATAGTCAGTGATGCACTGGATCACCGGGCGGTGGTGGCGAAATAGGGAAGATAAATTTCAAATTGGAGTGGTTGGATGTGAAAAGGGCGGGAAATTTTCCCGCCCTTCGTTGTTTTGGAAATCAGCCTCTCAACGGCAAGCCTTGATAAACCACACTCCAGCCGCGATCAATGCTGGTGCTGATGGCGTCTTCGTAATTGCGCCGGGCTTCGCTGCCGTTCGGAAACTCTTTCAACACCGGCTCACCTTCGCGCGGGTCAAGCTTGACCACGGCGGTGAATGGCTTCCCCATTCCTTCCGAATCCACCAATTCCGCCCGCACCAATCCTAAAAAAGAGAAGATGCTGTTTTTGGTCAGGATTGTCAGATAAGTCCTGGGTGTGTCGTTTGTTCGATCAATCATCTTCAGTAACCTCGATCAAGAATTTTCTGCTTTCGCAATTGCGCCGGGATAATAGCACAGGACGCTTGTCGCACGTCCAGTTTACCCGGCTGGATTTACCGCTCGCGCCGGTTTCAGCAAGTAGGCCGCCAACATCACCGCCGTTGCCGTCGAAACCGCGATCTTATATCCCGGCTGAATCGGCAGTGGCGAAATGAATCCTTCAATGCTGCCGGCGATGACCAGCATCGGAATGCAACCGGCCAGCAATCGAATGGCGATTTTTCCGCTTTCGACCAATGCTTCGCGGCGAGTGCGTTCGCCGGGAATCAGCAGCGCCAGTCCGATCATCAACCCCGCGCCGCCCGCAATGAAAATCGCCATAAATTCCAGCACGCCGTGCCCGGCGACAAACGACCACAGCGTTCGCGTCATTCCGTATTTGATGACCAGCGCGTTGATCGAACCGAATTGCAGAGCCGAAGGCATCAGCGCGTCCACAGTCCCGACGACCGGCACGATGCTGAAGGCGAAAACCTTCAAACTGATGCCGATGTTGTTGGCCATAATGCCGGCGGCTCCGACGGGCGCGGCTTCATTCAGGCGTTCCCACCAGCGTTCGTGCTTTTTGATCTGTTGCACCGTGCCCTGCGACAAATAAGCGAAGTCCGCGAAATCGTCATTGCGCCAGGTGGCGATGAACGACACCACGGCGATGGCCAGAAAAATCAAAAACGTCGCCAGCGTGTAGCGTGCCGTGCGGCGAAAGATGGCCGGGAATTCGTGCCAGTAAAACTCGAAAATCGAACGCACACCCTTCGATTCTGCACGGTAAACCATGCCGTGCGCGCGAATGACCAGGTTGTTCAGGTAATTGACCAGCCGCTGGTCGCGCGATTCCACGCGCGCAATGGCCAGATCGGCAGCCGCCCGCCGATAACTGCGCCCGAGTTCGCGCACTTCCTCACGGCTCAACCGCCGCAATCCGCGCACGCTGCGCACCCGGTCAATCAACTCTTCCAGCCGCTTCCAGCTTGTTTTGCGCCGTTCGATGAAGTTCTCAGCCATTTGGGCGAATCCTTTGAATCAGTACCGCGACCCGTCGGGAGTGGATGAAGGAGCGGGCGTCCGCTTCCTACCGGTCGCGGTACTGATTCGATTGCTCAGAATTTTTGGTAAAGGAAATGTTTGTAACCCACGCTCATGCTCGGCAACAGCCACGG
>CAZRXE010001297.1:0-4540 GCA_964603695.1 uncultured Heliomicrobium sp. | reverse complement strand
TTTCCGTCGCCACCATTTGTAAGGCCGAACTGAAACTGTGACCGGCTTGCAGCGAACGCACCATCAATTCCAGCGCGTCCGGCAATTGTTCTAGAAAAGTGTTGAACCGGCGGCGACGTTTGGCCGAAACCCACATCAGCGGCGCAATCATCACGACGAAGGTCAGAATGAACATCGCCACCAACGAGCGCGAGAAAAAGAACGCGATCAGGCCGGCGATGAAGCCTCCAATCAAGCTGAAAATGATGAAACGGTAGACGGTGATTTTGACATCGGCCTGCTGTAACATCGTCTGCAACTTGTTGAAAATCTCGAACCGAATCAGAGCGCGGTGAAAGACCGGCACAGTGCTAAGCAGTTCGTCTTTCAGCAATTGCATTTCGCGCTGACTGGCTCCGCCGCGCTCCTGCACCAGTTGCTTCATTCGTTCGTCAATCCGTTTGCGGTAAGCATCCGTGTCCCGACTGACGAAAAAATAGAACGCCACTATCAGGAAGACAGCAGCGATCAATGCCGGAAAAAGAAAAAGTACCAGACTCATAACGACTCCAAGGGAGAGCTGTCGAATTTACTGGCGCGCGCGCCACCCCACCTGATTGACTTCCACTGGGATTTGACGCGGCTCGAAAAGATTCGGCGGCAGTGCGAAACCATACTGTTCTAATCGCTCTGAAAAACGTGGGCGGATGCCCGTCGGTTGAAACTGTCCCAGAACCTTCCCACCACGCTTTTCATCCACGCCTGTGCGAACGAACTTGAAAATTTCCTGCATGGTGATGATATCGCCTTCCATGCCAATGATTTCCGAAACGCTCATCACTTTGCGCGAGCCATCCCCCATACGCGAAACCTGAATAATCAAATTGATGGCGGAACTGATTTGCTGGCGCATGGCTTTGTCAGAAATGCGCAGGTTGGCCATGGCGATCATCGTTTCCAAACGTGACAGCGCATCGCGCGGTGTATTGGCGTGAATGGTTGTCATGCCGCCATCGTGTCCTGTGTTCATGGCCTGAAGCATGTCAATGGCTTCTTCGCCGCGAACTTCGCCGACGATGATGCGGTCAGGACGCATACGCAAAGAGTTCTTGAGCAGGGAGCGTTGAGTGATTTCGCCTCTGCCTTCAATGTTGGGTGGGCGGGTTTCCAGGCGCACGACGTGCTCCTGTTGCAGAATCAATTCCGCCGAGTCTTCAATGGTCACCAAACGCTCTTCGTTCGGGATGAAGGAAGAAAGGCAATTGAGCATCGTCGTTTTGCCGGCCCCCGTACCGCCGGAAATCAGAATATTGAGCCGCGACTTGACGCAAGCTTCCAGCAGTTGCGCCAACTCCGGCGTCAGCGCCTGGAAATGAATGAGGTCCTTGATTTTCAGCGGGTCGGCACCGAAACGCCGAATGGAAAGCATCGGCCCATCAAGCGCGAGCGGCGGAATGATGGCGTTGACGCGCGAGCCATCCTTCAAACGCGCGTCCACCATGGGCGAGGATTCATCCACGCGACGGCCAATGCGGGAAACAATGCGATCAATTATCTGCATCAAATGCGCATCGTCGCGGAAAGCGATGTCCACCTTTTCCAGTTTGCCGTGTCGTTCAATAAAAATGTTCTTGCAACCGTTGACCAAAATATCGGCGATGGCCTTGTCAGCCAGCAAAGGTTCCAGCGGTCCCAGTCCGAACAACTCGTGCATAACATCGGCATGCACTTTCTCGCGTTCCGGCCCGCTCAATGGCGCGTTCTCATCATCCAGAATGCGCTGGATCGCTTTCTTCACTTCCGCCTGAATCACGTTTTGATCCAGACCTTCGAGTTTGGTCAGGTCGAGCCGGTTAATCAAGGTGCGATGGACTCGCATCTTGAGTTCCTGCATCGCGTTGGATTCCGGCCCAGCGGCACGCGGCAAGACACCATTTACTTGTTCCTGTAATCTACTTTTAATAACCGACATAGTTTTCTTTCCACGATTTCTCTTAGGGTCACGATGGCGTTCGGGTAAATCGAATCTGGAAGGCGAACCGTCCCATCCATTGCCGACAAGCGATAGGCTAAGCGGTTTTTCTAATGCTGCAAATTTTGGAGTTCGCTCTTAAGGGGGACGAACAGCGGGGGCACTAAATCCGGGCGTGTGCCGCCCGATCCCGATGAAGTTTATGTCTACCGTTTACCGCCAAAAATCGAGGTCCAACCGCTGCGCTGCGGTTTCGGCGGCGTTGGTGTCTCAGTCTGCGATTTGATGCCGCTGAGCTTGCTCGCCAAAATGCCGAAATCGTGAACAATGCGCGACTGACTTTTCGAAAGCACTAACGGTTCTCCGACATTGATTGAGGCGATTGCAGCCTGGTAGTCATTGGCGAGCGTTCCGAAAACAGGAGTTTCCAAAACTTTCTCGACCTGCTTCAAATCGAACTCAGGCTTTTTCTCATACCGATTGACGACAACCTTGATCCGACTGCGGTCATAGCCGAGGCGGGTGAATATATCCAAAGTGCGGCGCGCGCTACGAATAGCCGGAATGTCCAGTGTTAGCAGCAAAATCAAATCATCCGCTGCATCCAAGGCCGCAATGGTAATTTCATTGAGCATCCGAGGCGGATCAATCACCACGTATTCGGTTTGCGCACGCAACAGCGCAATCGCGCGAGTTACATGTTCGACACGAACATCTTCGTCCTTGCCGATTTCGGTTGGAGCCGCCAGCAGAAGCAGGTGCTTTGAACGTTGTGTGAGGTAACTTGCCAGCAACTGATCGTCGAGCCGGTCGTAATTGCGAACAATGTCGTGAATCGAATAAATCGGCTCCAGCCCTAAATAAAGCGGTTGATCTCCGGCTTGCAGATTCAAATCCACCACGCAGGCCCGTTTGCGCGATAGGCGAGCCAAGCTCGCAGCCAAGTTGGCCGTAACAAATGTCGTGCCGCATCCGCCTTTGCTGGCGAAAATAGCAATTACTCGACCATGTTGCGCTTCATCGGGTCGAGTCGCTGTCTGTTCAATCTTGGCGAAAACGGCGGCAATTTCGGATTCGACCAGAGGCTGGCGCAAAAACTCCGTGGCACCTGAACGGAAGGATTGCAAAATCACATCCGGCGAATTGTCTTCGCTTGAACAAACCACCGCAGTGTCCGGCATTTCCGAGTGAATTCGTTCGACGATCTGAAAGGAATGATTGAGATCCCCGTTGAGCAGAACCAGCGCGGCTTGCGGGCGTAAACGATTTAGCTCATCAAGCACCTGCGGAGCGCTGGGAAATTCTCCGACAATGGCCAGTGGAGTTTGACTGGCGCTACGCAGCCGGGTTCTTTCCTGCTGACTCAGACTTCTGCCAATGACAACAACTGAAATTGCTTTCGACACGTACTTCAGTTCCTTCGTGGGTGCTGGTCGCCATCGCTCCCGGCACAATCCTGATCCTGAATAAAACTTTTGTTTTGCTCGCCTGTCTGTAACGTCACCGTTCCAGCGTTGAGCGCGAAAACCGCCTGTCGAGAACAGGCTGTGAGGGGCGGATTATAGTCTTCACGAAGTCGAAACTCCACTGAAAACTCCCACACACGTCCAAAGGATGTCCCGCTTCAAACAGCCCTCTTCATCAAGATTTTCAAAAAAGGTTTTCGAAAATTTTCAACCTACGCTCGCATCTTACTTGACCAACCTGAGCGCCATCGGGAGCCAACTCCGCTTAAATGTCGGTTCACTATCAGTAGCCATGTTCGCCGGATCAATGGGCGTTCCGGCGGAAAGAATCTCTCGCACGAAAAACCCTCTGATTGTCCCGTCATTGCGAATTTCTTCCAGAAAGAATAGACCAATATTCGTGACCTTCAGCACCGGTGCGCTGGGATTGTTTGCCACAAAAACAGGATTGAACATCAATACTGGAAGAATCGCGCCGTGCGTGTTTGGCGAAGGATAGCTACTACTTTTGATGTACCGATACCCCATCGCCTCGCTGTCCAAAGTATCATTGGTATTGGTTTTGAGCGCCTGCAAACCGCGCCTGACTTGATCGTAAGCGTTCACATTGTCCGGAGCATATACCGGTAAATCAGCCCCAACTCTGATTTGCCCGCAGTAACCATACCTGGCCAGATCGCTGATTGAATATGGAACCGCTGTCACTTGCTGAAGCCCCGAGAGATCAGCAACGCGATAATGTTGCAGCTTGAACTCCACAACTTGCCCCATGATGGTTTTATTGTCTCTGAGCGCTGCTTGCGTGGCGGTATCGCGCAAACCAGTCACGAAAGGTCCTGTCGCTCCGGCGGAAGAATCAATGAAGGGAAAGACATTCCGGGCACCCGCAGCGTACCGCGAACGATAGTAATCTCCCGCTTGCTTCGGCCATTCGTTATCCAGTCCTGCGCCGCGCGAAGGGTCTCCTACCCAATGAACGTTATTGTTCTGATCGAAAAATGTGTCCGGGATCATCAACGGATTCCAGCATCCGCCACCGACCGCCGGACCAATGCCAATGGAACCCGTACCTCCGTCCACCGGAAAAACTGCCCCTGTGGCTGCCGCACTGATTGTGAATCCG
>CAZRXE010001296.1:0-4094 GCA_964603695.1 uncultured Heliomicrobium sp. | reverse complement strand
AGATCGTTGAAGTGTTAACCATGTTCTCGACCAAGGAAAACATCAATATCTTCATCAGCTATCGCCGCGCCGATACAGCCGGCCACACAGGCCGGTTGTATGACCGGCTCAATCATCATTTCGGCGGGCAGGCCAAACTCTTCATGGACTTGGATTCGATTGCGCCGGGCGCGGATTTCGTCGCCACGATTGAATCCGCAGTCGGTTCCTGCAACATCGTGATTGCGATGATCGGCGATCAGTGGCTGGCGGTGAAAGACGCGGGTGGCATTCCCCGCCTTCACCACCCGGAAGATCTTGTCCGCGCCGAAATTGCGACGGCGCTCAAGCGAAACATTCTGGTGATCCCCGTGCTGGTCGAAGGCGCGCCGATGCCGCAAGCAAAAGATTTGCCGCCCGAACTGGCCAGGCTTGTCCGGCTGAACGCGCTGGAAATCAGCGATAGCCGCTGGGAACACGACACGCAGCGGCTGATCGGGCGATTGGAGCAGGAATTAGGCGTGCGGCAATTGGCCCCTCCTGCCCAAACCAACCCGCCTCGACCGTTCTGGAAAAGGCCGTGGGTGATTGGCGCGGCGGGGGTGGCGTTGCTGTGCCTGGTGTTGTTGGGGAAGGGATGCTTTCGCCAGACTTCTCCGGGGATGACGAGTTCCGCGTCGCCGACTCCGGCAGGAACAGCAGGGCCGGCGAATAACGGGGCGGGAAAAAGCCCGGCGGCGCCACCGCTTTCACCGCCGGCAGCTTCCGTTGCGGGCAATGCCGCCGCAGTTTCCAGCCAATCAAATGCGGTCAATTTGCTGACTGAGGAAAACGGCGGCAAGATGCTGATCGCTTCCACCGATCGCTGGAAAAATACAATTGACGGCAAAGAAGGAAGTCATAGTTACCTTCAAAACGGGGACTTCGCTGTATTTGGTTTCAAGGGAGATAAACCCGCAGCGCTGCAATCGCTTGCCGTTTATGTGCCTGAAACCTCCGCCCGCAATGTGAATGGGTTGGAATTGCTGACCAGCAATGAATCGCCGGAAGGCAAGTTTGAATCGCTCGGCCAGTTCCAGTTGAAAAATTATCGCGTGGTTGAAGACCCTTTTCAGAAAATCGCTTTACCAGCGGTCAAGGCCAAATACGTGAAAATTGTGATCCTCTCTAACCAGGAAAATTCAAATGGTGGAGTCTATCTCTTCGAAATGCGATTGCTGGGACGGCTGGACTGAGCTTTCCTGTGATTCTGGACGGACACATTCCAACCACCGCTCCACTATTTGGGGCAGAAAAAAACTGACACTCGAAAAGGAGAACGACTTATGAATCGCTTTCGCTTCCTGCTTTCTTTGATGTTGGTGCTGGCGTTGGCGGGCGGCGCGGGGCTGCTCTATCGCGATGCGGCGGCGCGCCAAGTCGTGCCAGGCGGCGCTGCGGCTTCTGGCAAAGCCATGCGTCCGGCGGCCCTAACGCAGCCGACCTGCACCGGATTGCAGTGGGACACGCGCTTGAGCGCCACAAACGGGGTCAACGGCGTGATTCGCGCCATCGCCGTTAATGGCGGTGACATTTACGTCGCGGGCAGTTTTACCCAAGCGGGCAACGTAGCGGCCAACAACGTCGCCAAATGGAATGAGCAATTCAACGTCTGGTCTTCGCTGGGCACGGGCGCGGCCAATGGGGTGAATGGCGGCGTGTACACGCTGAAAGTCAGCGGCAATTTCGTGTACGCGGGCGGCAGTTTCACCCAGGCGGGCGGCGCGGCGGCTAGCAACATCGCGCGCTTCGATCTGACCAGCGGCCTGTGGAGTTCGCTGGGCGCGGGCGCAGCCAATGGCACGAACGACCGCGTCAACGACATCGAAGTTAGCGGCAACGAAGTCTTCGCGGGCGGCAATTTCACCCAGGCGGGCGGCGCTCCGGCCAGTCACATTGCCAAATGGACAGCGGGCACAAATGCGTGGAGCGCGTTCGGCACGGGACTGCCATTCACGGTGGACGTGGTGACGCTGGTGGGCAGCGATTTGTATGCGGAGTTTGCGAAGTGGAATCCGGCAACAAGTACTTGGACAGGTGAAGTGACACAGAAATGCCAATTCTTTCTGCCACCATATCAGAACAAAATAGTCAGTGGCCCGGTTGTCATCGGAAGTGATTTATATGTCTCCGATGTGTTTTCACTATGCGACCCCACGGTGGGCGAGGAGGATTTATTACTGGATGGCTGTAATACCAACCTTCCGCGTATCAGCCCCCCAATATGCGAACAATCCTTTGTCACGTTGCTGGTGAAAAAAGACAGCACAGGCAATGTCAATTCGTTCAGAGCCGATATTCTTTTCAACAATCCAACCGGTTATATGCCAACCGCGATGGCAGCCATCGGCAATGACCTTTACGTCAGCAACGTTCTCGGCGCGATCTACAAATGGGTGAACAACACCAACGACTGGACTTCGCTGGATACGCTGCCGGGCGCGGAAACCAATGGCGAAGTCTGCGCGATTGCGGGCAACGGCTGTGATGTCTACGTCGGCGGCACGTTCACGATGGCGGGCGGGCGCACGGTCTCGAACTTTGCGCGGTATGGCAGACCAATTACCTGCTCACTAACTTTCGGCTGTCGGTCAAATGCGATCTATGCATTTTGTGACCCTGAAAACAACGACAACGATACGTTAATCGAACAGTGCAATTTTCCAGCCAGTAGCTGTGCGATAGATCTGAATGGTTCCCCGAATTGCATTTCGAATCCATCAGGCCGAGTCTGGCAGGACACCAACCGCAACGGCGTGCAGGATACGGGTGAGCCGGGCATTCAAGGCGCAACTGTGACGACGATCCACGCTGGAGCGAATGGCAGCTTCGGCGATGGTGATGACCGCACGGCGAGCGCGCCAACCGACAGCAATGGCGTTTACCTGATCGCGCCGCCCACGATGCCCGTGCCGCCGCCCGGCGATGTGTTGCCGCTGACGGCGGGCAATGTGCGCTTTGTGGTCAGCAACCTGCCCGCCGGATTTGTTCCGACCTACGATCCCGATTCCGGCACGACCAACCCCGACGGTATCGCGACTTACAACAACGTGCCGCAGGGCATGCTGGTGACGAACGTCCATTTCGGCTTCAACGTCCCCTGCCAGCCGATCACGATTCCGACTTCGCTGCCCAATGGATTTCAGGGAATGGCTTACAACCAGACGTTGACGGCAACGGGCGGCGTTGCGCCGTACACGTTCGCCATCACATCGGGAGCCATGCCGAACGGGTTGACCCTGGCGACAAACGGCACGGTCATTGGCACGCCGATGACGCCGGGCACGTATACCTTCTGCGTCACCGTCACCGACAACGCGGGCTGCTCGGGGCTGCGCTGTTATACGATGATCGTTTCCGGCAACGGATTGATGTTTTATCCGCTGCCCAGTCCCGTGCGATTGCTGGATACGCGAAGCGGCTTTTCCGGCTGTGTCACCAGTGTGGGAACGCTGGCCGCCGGTTCGACTCGAACGCAACCAGCGCGCACCCTCTGTTCCACCATTCCCGCCAATGCCACCGCCGTCATCGGCAACATCACCGTCGCGCCATCCGCACCCGGCTACCTGACGCTGTTTCCCAGTGACGCAACGCAACCGACGGTTGCCAACTCCAATTTCAACGCCGATGAAATCACGAACAATTTCTTCACCGTGGGACTGGGCGCTGCGGGGGCGGATGCCGGAGCGTTCAAAATCTTCACCAGCGCGACGACGCATGTGATCATTGATCTGACGGGCTATTACGCGCCGCCGGGCGCTGGCGGCTTGTATTACCACCCGCTCACCAGCCCGGTGCGATTGGTGGAAACCCGCGCGGGATTTTCCGGCTGCATCGCGCCCGGCGCACAGCTCATCGGCACTGGCGATCCGAATGCCGATCCGAATCTTGATTTGTCGGTGCAAGGCCGCTCTCCGGTGGCTTCGCCCTGCAACTCGATTCCGGCATCGGCGCAGGTGCTGGTCGGCAATGCCACGAGCGTGGTTCCCGACAATGGAGGTTATCTGACGATCTATCCCAGCGGCGGCACGCGCCCGCTGATCGCCAGTTCCAACTATGTCGGCAGCGATGTCATC
>CAZRXE010001295.1:0-3353 GCA_964603695.1 uncultured Heliomicrobium sp. | reverse complement strand
GTGCGGACACCGAAAGAAGACCGCTGAACATCGCTATACTGATACCAATCGCAATCGTCACCAATACCTTTCTCCACATAATTCCTCCTCATCTCCAACACAGGTTGCATTTTCCTGCGGGCGGCAACAGCGTGCCGCTCTCCGAAACGAGGGCGAACCTTTCATTTTCAATGACCCACAGGAATACTGCTTGAAATTGCTCCGGGTAAAGAACCTCTCAAGCTTTATCTCAATACAACATTGAGTTGGTGAATACGCTGTTGTGGAGCTTGACATGCAACGCTTGTCGCAGCCTGAACTCCAAAGCTGTTTCTTCAATTATCTAAACTCACTGCTTGACTCAAGAATTTGATGGCCAAACAGTAGCCTGACCCCTTGAAGGTATTCTTCCAATCATAAGTAGCTGCAAATAACGTACCTTTGAGAAGTTGCTCAATCCTGCTCTCTATCGGCGAAATATCACATTACCGCCATCAGAGTGAGGAAAGTTGCGCACTACCCGAAGGAGACTTGCGTAAAATGGCCGCCGTAACTTTGAGTTGGCTCTTGTTGACTCTTTCGTGAAGCATTTGGCCCGGGCCTTGATTTAGTAAATTATCGAAAAGCCTCCGTCGGCTTCGGCAACCACTGTCGCCAATCCCCACACCGGCACATCCGGCGCAGTTCCCTTTTCGGCGGTCGGCTTGCCGTCGCGGTCAAACACCTGCCAGGCCAGTGAGCCGCCTTTTTTCCAGCCCGTGCCTTCCGTCCAGACCAGAATCGTTTCGCCGCGCGCATTCGTGGCCATTGCCGGATGTTTGCGTTTGCCGGTTGAGCCGGGCGCGGCCATCGGCGCGGCGTTCGCGGTTGAATCCAGCGCGCCGAAGAAAACCTGTCCGTCGTTTTCCCACGCGCCGATGGTCTGTTTGGCTTCTGTCATCACGGTTGAACTCATAGGGCAAGTCGTCAGGTTCCAACTGTCCAGCCGCGCGCCGTTGAAGGTTTTGCCGCGATTGGCCGAAGTCAGCAAAAACATGCCGCGTTCGGTCATCTCGGTCGCGGTTCGGTAAAGCACAAACAGTTTGCCTTGTTGATTGACGAAAGCGCGCAATCCGCAACAAGCGCAAACGCCTGTGGTTTTGCCACCGGCATCAGCGGGATCAATCGCTGTTTCGCGCGCGAAGGTTTTGCCGTCGTCGCTCGACGCGGCCAACCAGATGCGGCGATTGGGTTCGCCGGTCTTTTCTCCGGCGGCGTGCCAGACGGCGTAAACGTTGCCGGATTTGTCCGCAGCGATGCTGCCACCGCCGTCCAGATGCTGCGTGGTGTGAATCAGATTGCGCTGCGCTTCAAAAGCAGTCCCGGTATCGTTCATCCGCGCATAAAGCAACGGCGCGGAATTGCTCGTCGGGCGTGGCGCGGCGGAGTTGGATCCGTTCCAGACGACATGCACGCGCCCATTTTTGCCCAGCGCCAGTTGCGCGCCGCGAATCGTGCCGGTCGCAATGGCGCTGCCCGGCTGACTGTTGACACGCAAAGGCGTCGAAAACTCTTTCCGCCCTTTCGCTCGCCGAACATAAAACACATCGCTTGCGCCGGGTTCGCCCGACAAATAAATCAAATGCAGCGTGCCGCGTTCGTCCAGCAAGACTTGCGGTTGAAGACCGCCGTTCGGCGTGCGAATCTGGCGGACTTGATCGGCGGAGGATGGCGCTTGTTGCGGCGCTGACGGCAACGACATCGTCGCCGTCAGCACGCCCGAATTAACCCAGGCGAACACCAATGTTTTCCCCGCCAATGCCATTTGCGGAAAACCGTTGGAGCGCGCCGTTCCTGAAGCCGCGACCGTCACTGCCGGATCGAATTTGCCGTCGGCGTAAACCCTGCGCAGCCGCACTGCGCCACCGCCTTCCGTCTTTTCCAGCCAGCTTACGAGCGCCGAACCGTCCTCCAGCATCAGCACGTCCACACGTCCCGCCGGATTGCCGTCGTCCACCGTCACAGGTTTGCCGAAGCTGTCTCCGGCGTCGCCGGAAAACGCCAGTCGCACGCGCGGTTTGTCGTTGACGGCAGTGAACCAAGCCACGGCCACGCGCCGCCCCGAAGCCGCCACCGCAGGGCCATTGACCGGACAACCGTCGAGCTTCCAGCCGTCGTTGTGAACAGCGCGGGCTTCCGTCCACTTGCCGTCAACTAACCGGACGATGGAAATATCGCGCATCTCTTCGTCCGAACGGTCGCGATAAACGACAACCGGCCCTTCAGCCGTCATCGCCGCCGAAGTCTGGCAGCATTCGCAAACGCGGGCATCCAATTTGGCTTCATCGGTCAATGTGCCGTCGCGTTTGATCTTCACATAACGCAAAGTCATGTTGCCGTGACCGTGACCGTGATCTCCCGCGCCGGGTTTCATCTCGCGCCCGTCCAGCCAGACGGCGGCAAGCTGTCCGTCTTTTGCAGCAAAGAGCGAAACGAAGCCATGCTCAGCCTTCACGCCGTCACGATGCGGCACGAAAGGCTTGCCCCAGGTTTTACCGCCATCGAACGAACGCGAAATGGTCACGTCATAATCGAACGTCCCCGCGCCGCTTTTCATCAGCCAGTGCGCGGCCAGCGAGCCATCCGGCAACGCAATCATCGAAGGAAAGTCAGCCCAATTGACGAACCAGTTCGCGCCTTCGGCAATCACGCGCGGCAACGACCAGCCGTCGTTTTCTTTAACAGCAAAGCGCAGTGAAAACTTGCCTTCGCCCAGCCGTTCGATCCAGCTCAAGTAAATTTTGCCGTCGCGCGAAACCGTCAGATTGGGTTGCCCGCTACCCGCGCCCGCAGGCGAAGCCATTTCGCGCACCTGCGCCAACGCCAGTACAGGAAGCAGCCAGAAAACAACAATCAGATTGAATCGAAATTTGTTCATCTCAGGAGTCCTTAATTTCACGCTACTGTTGGGCATCACTCTACGGCAGGAGTCAGTAATTCTGAATCTTCCAATCGGAAAAATAACCTTCTGTTCCAGCATCCACCCATAACCCAACGGTACCGTATGCATCCGAGCCATGCTTAAGATCATTCACAACCAAAGAGGGCTGTTTATGACCATTGAGAAAGAGCTTCGCCTGAGCACCTCTTACTTCAATTCTGACATCAATCCACTCATTCAAGCCCATATCCGTGTAAGACTCATATTCTCCCGGAGACTCTTTCCGCAGTCGGTCAAACTTAAAATCCGGGAAGGAAAAATACTGAATGGAACGGTTTCTCCGCAGTTGATTCTCAACTCTGGCATTCTGCGGGCGCAGGTAGATGCACTCAAATTTTGAGTTATCCTCCTTGATTCGGAAGGCTATCCCAATGAAGCCTCGTGCCAGCTCAGG
>CAZRXE010001294.1:0-18407 GCA_964603695.1 uncultured Heliomicrobium sp. | reverse complement strand
GCCGACACGTTGCCAAAAAATGTCCCATTGACCTTGCACACGGCGCGCGTAAAAGACGCCTTTGCCGTCAGGCGACAAGCTGGGATTGCGTTCTTCGCCGGGGAACTCCGTTACTTGACTGCTGTAAGCATTGAGCCACGGCGACGGTTCGCCCGGCTGGAAGAGCCAAGCGGCCACAAGGATGACAGCCAGTGCCGCAGTTGCAGCCATCGCCGTTTTCACCTTCCACCGTCCAGGCTGAGCCGCGAGCGGAACGACGACGGCATCGCCGCTATTGCTGCGGTTGCCATCGCTCAGAGAATGCGTCGGAACGGAATCCAATTCGCGTTTGAAGACTTTGAGCGCGGCGCGCAGATCGTTCGCTGACTGGTAGCGCAAGTTGCGGTCTTTTTCGAGCAGGCGGCTGATGATGCGCTCAAACTCGCCTGGGATTTCAGGACGTAATTGCGTCAAAGGCAGCGGCCTGTGATGCACGACGGCATCCAGAATAGCGGCGGGTCTGTGACCTTTGAAAGGCGAGCTACCGGTCAGCAATTCATAAAGCATCACCCCGAGACTGAAAAGATCGCTGCGTCCGTCCACTTCCTGTCCCAAAGCCTGTTCCGGCGACATATAACGCAAAGTGCCCAGCACCGTCCCAGGATTTGTCGCCGCCGGATCGTCATTTTCTGCAAGCGTTTGCGCCAGCGAGTGCTGCACTTCGGTCAATTTGGCTAGTCCGAAATCCAGCACCTTTATGTAATCGTCGCGTCGCAACATGATGTTTTCAGGTTTGATGTCGCGATGAATGATGCCCGCTTCGTGGGCGGCGGCCAGAGCGGCGGAAATTTGCAACGCAATTTCGACGACTTCCTTCGGATTTAATCGTCCTGGTTCCGCAGCGTGAAGCGTTTCGCGCAGGGTTTGGCCGTTCACGTGCTCCATGGCGATGAAGTGCGTGCCGTCTAATTGGCCGACGTCGTAAACCGTAACGATGTTTGGATGATTGAGCGCGGACACCGCGCGGGCTTCGCGGGCGAAACGTTCGACACGCATATCGTCCGCGACGAAGTGCGGCGGCAGAATTTTCAGCGCCAACTGCCGTCCTAATCGCTCATCGCGTGCCAAATAAACCTCGCCCATCCCACCTATGCCCAAAACGGAAAGCAGCCGATAGTGGCCAAACGTTTTTCCGGCCAAAGATTCTTGCGGCAGCGCCGGAAGATCTTCCAAAGCGATTTCCACCGCAGGCTTGGACAGAAACTCCGCGTCGGCTTCCTGATGGGCCACAAGCAAAGATTCCACTTCGCGACGCAACTCCGTATCGCCGCCGCAAGCTTCGGCCAAAAACGCCGTGCGTTCGGCGGCAGGACGCTCCAACGCCTTCTCCAGCATTTGATCTATTTGCGCCCAGCGTTCAGGAGCCATGTCAGGATTCAGGTTGGGAGTCAGTTGTGGTTTTGTTGAGTTCGCGGTAAAGCCAGGCTTTGGCTCTGCCCCATTCACGAATGATGGTGTTTTCCGAAAGCCCCAGGACTTCGGCAATCCCTCGATTATCAAGGCCTCCGAAATAGCGTAGTTCGACGATGCGACTCTTTCGTTCGTCAATTTCGGCCAGGCTGCGCAACGCATCGTCCAGCGCGATCAAATCCGCAGTGCGTTCTTTGTGCCTGCCCTCTGCCTGTTGTAGCGACACCTGATGAACACTTTTGCCTGAAATGCGCTGCCGCCGACGCGCCAGATCAACCAGTATTCGCCGCATCAATTGTGCCGAAACGCCAAAGAAATGCGCACGGTTTTTCCACTCGATGTTTTGCCATTCGATCAAACGAATGTATGCCTCATTGACCAGCGCCGTCGGTTGCAGAGGATGTCCGGCGCGCTCTTTCGCCATATAAAGCCTGGCTAGTCTGTGCAATTCCGCCTGCACCAACGGCACTAATTGATCGAGCGCCGCCGCATCGCCGTTTTTCCAGGCAATCAGCAATCGCGTGACATCTTGGGGTGTTTGTGTGGACATAAACTTCCCGGGCAAGTTTCATAAGTGTTGAAAAGTGGATAGCAGTCTTTCTCATTTTCCATAGACCAATTGGAATTTTTCATTTGTCATTGATTGCCGACAAATGGTTGAACTGATTGGTCAATGGCCAATTTCAAATTTCATATGACAAATGGAAAATAAGCAGCGAACCGTTATCCGGGAAATGAAACTTGCCACCTCTCGCTGCTCGAACTGCCGGATCAGCCCAGCACCTCATCGGCTTTCAGCTTAAGTTGCGGCAGCGAGGACGAAATGATTTTTTGACCGCGCTGAATGATGCGAACTTCCTGATAAATGCCTTTGTGCGGGTTGCTGTGAACTTCGATGATGTCCTTGACCAAATCAATCAGCCAGACTTCGGGAATGCCGGCAAAGGCATACATCGGAATTTTATTGCGGCGATCCGTTTCGACAGTGGAGTCCGCAACTTCGATAATCAGTTGAACATCAACCGACGTAGGGTGTGCACTGGCGTAAAAGTCATTGCGCGGGTTGAGGAGGGCAAGATCGGGTTCCAGTTCTGAATAATCGGAGACCGTGATTGGGTCTTGAACGCTGACCACCGCGCGCCTGCGCATTTTCTCGGTCAGCAAAGAGTTCATTCTTTTAACACAGGCAGCGTGCCGAGGACCGATAGGACTCATTTCTAAAATCTCCCCATTCAATAATTCAACGCGGTCGTCTTGCTTGATGACGCCGGTGTCAATCATTTGATGGTATTCCGTCACCGTGAACAGCTTGCGTGCAGGTTGCCAGGCCATAACTCCCTCGTTTGGAAAACTTGATTTTGAAATTGCCGTCGAATCTTATCAGCTTGCGACTTGTTGCCGCGAGGGCAGGGAAGACGCTGCGGGCTTCACCTTTTCAGCCACGCCATAGAATTCATTGACCGGGGCGGCCACAATCTCCTGCACTCGCGTCCGCAGCGATTCGACATCGTTTTTGCCCAAACCGGCGGTGTCAATTGTGTCGTGCATCGTCACGGTGATCTTGGAAGGGAAGAGTTTCCAATCGCCTTTTTTGCTGAATTCGTAAGCGCCGACAATGCTCATCGGCGCAATCGGATAACCGTACTGAATCGCCATCCGAAACGCGCCAGGATTGAATTCGCCGACGAATCCATCCAGCGTTCGCGAACCTTCGGCGAAGACGATCAAACTGACGCCGGAATCCAGCCGCTCACGGGTCAGCTTCATCATTTGTTTGTACTTGGCCAGATTGCCTTCCGGCGGCACGGGCACGTTGCCGAAGCGCCGCATCATCCAGCCGTAAGCCGGAATCTTGAAATGCGATTCGTGTTCAAGCCCGCGCACGAATTGGGGAATGGCCGAGTAAATGATGAAAGCGTCCCACAAATCCACGTGGTTGCAGATGAAAAAGCTCGTCCGCGTGCGGTCGAAACCCGGCGCGTATTTGACTTCAAACTTCACGCCCGCCAGCCGCAGGATGTTGCGAAACAGCCAGCGTTGCGGTTTGTCGTTCCGGCGAGGATCAATGAAATAACCCATCAGCACCAGCGTCGAACAGACCGGAAAGAAATGAATGATGCTGACGATCCAAAAAAAGATCGAACGCAGCACGTAATAAAGCTTCTGCAAAGCATTCAGCGACGCCCAGTGATGCGCCGGATGATTACGAACTTCGGATTGAATGAGTTTGTCTTCAGTCATAAAAGTGGTAGGTGGTAGGTCGTAGGTGGTAGGTCGTAGCCAAGAAACTTTCTACAACCTACAACCTACCACCTACCACCTATTTCAAACCATCACATTCAAAGCGGACGGTAAAACTTCCAGCGATTCCATCTGCACGGTCATCACTTCGCCGTCCACCATAATGTCCATCGGTTCGGCGAAATTCAGTTCAATGCGCCGCGCCTGACCCGTCCAGATCAGTGGATGATGAATGTGCGAGCCGTCGTAACACTTCGGAAAATTGCGGATGAAATCAAAACGATCCGCTGACCAACGAACGATTTCAATCTGTCCGTCGCCCGTGTCGGCGTTCGGCGCAAGCATCATGTTGCCGCCGGTAAATTTGCTGTTGTTGAAAATCAGCAGCGCCGTGCTGGGCGAATCCTTCAGCGGTTTGCCGTCGAGCGTTAGAGGGAAGACGCGCTTTTGAAACCGCGCCAACGTCAACACCACGGCCAGACCATAGCTCGCCGCGCCTAGCCGTTTGAACTTTCCGGCCAGCGTGCAGACATCGGCGACGAAACCCAAGCTCAGAATGTTGATGTAATAGACCGTGCCGGTTTTGTGTTTCAGCCGAACCACATCGCAAGGCCGCGAACGGTTTTCGATGATCGCTTGCAACGCATAATTCGCGCCGTCTTTGGTGAAGTCGCGCAAAAACGAATTGCCCGTGCCGAGCGGCAGAAATCCTAGCGTCGGCGGCGCATCATTGAGTGCTTCCGGGAACAAGCCGTTGACCGTCTCGAACGAAGTCCCGTCGCCGCCGACGGCGATAAAGCGCCGATAACCCTGCTTGTAAGCTTCGCGCGCCAGTTCCGTGGCGTGGCCGGCGTATTTGGTTTCGGCCACGTCGAACTCGACGCCCGCCGCGCGCAGACGATCTATCGTCGGCCCAAGCAGCTTGGCTGCTTTGCCGAACCCGGCTGCCGGATTGACGATTGCCAAAGTTGAGTTGCTCATTGCGTGTAATGCGCGAAGGCTTTTTCCACTTTGCCATCCGCGTTGAAATGAAAGATTTCAGCGGCGAACTGCCCGCGATGATTTTTGTAATACAGCGCGACGCTGCCGACGCCGGCCAAAATCGAAATCAACTCAAAATGCAGGTCAGGCGACAGCGTCAAGCCCTTTGCCCAATAAGCTCCGACACGCTCTTTGCCTTTCAGCCTGCCGGAAGCTTCGCCGACAACATCAACAATGCGTGGTGTAGTCATCTCGAAATCGTCGGCGTAATGCGACAGGATTCGATCCAGGTCGTGAGCATTCCACGACTCAATCCAGTCACTGGCGAAGTGTTCGGCAAAGCTTCGTGCGATCATTTTCAGTCCAGAGTAATGAACAGTTCAGGCGAGACTTTGAAGAACTCTGCCAAGTTTTTGATTTGAGTCTTGCTGGGTTTGCGTTTGCCGCTGATGACTTCTGACGTGACTCCTCGGCTGCCCAACAATGGTTCCAGATCTTTGTTGCGTAGCCCTCGTTCTTGCATCAAATACTGAATGACTTCGTGTGGCGCAGCATCGGGAATTTGGTAATGCTCCTCGTCATACTTTTCAACCAGCAACGTCAGCAGATCAAGCAGGCGTTCTTGTTCGGGAGTAATTTCTTTGTCCGGGATCACCACGAGTTTGTTCATGACTGCCACAACTCGCTCGTATTCAGTGTCTGAAGTAATCACTGTGGGCAAAGTTTCAGCGAGCAACCGTCCGTATTTTGCTGCGTTTATCTTCGGCAACTTGGTGGGCTTGACCGAAACCGACTTCCGTGGTGCTTTAGCAATAGCAGTCATCTTTCCACTTATCCTTGTCGTATTCCTTGTGAGTCAGAACATGCAATACATAAACCTTCTGGCGACGGTAGTTGATGTGCGAGATCAACCGATATTTGTTTCCGGCGATGTTGAAAATCGTGCATTCGCAGTACGGATCAGCCGAAGGGAAATTTTGTCTGGCTTCGGCCAGGTTTTGCCAGGAAGCTTTTTCCATCGCCTTGGCCCAGACTCGTAAAGGAGCTTCAGCATCAGGGTAGCCTTGCCAAAATTCCTTCAGTCTCTTTTTGGTGATGATATGCATGCCTGATCTTATCTTTTCAGAGGCGAAAGTATGTTCTCAAAGTTGAGAGCCGAAGGCAAAGCCGTAATCTAACAACTCTTTCAATTCAGTACAGCGCGATACTTCCTTTTAGTTTTAGTTGGCTTTGCGTTTGAATAACGGCCGGCAAAGCTGGAGTATGAATGCCACTCCAATGATAGTGGTAAAAAACTTTGAGTACGCAAGTTTGACCATCCCGCAATCTCCACCCATTGCGCTCATCGTCCACGCAGGATGGATCGCCAAAGAAATGCCGGAACAAATGCAAAGTATCAAGCTAACTTTTCCGCGTCGCCACCAATAAATGAGGCACATCAGCAAGACAAAAACTGCGGCAATTTTGGCGAACAGCATGGACTTCCAGATATTGCTGTTGATTAATTCCATTGCCCCAGGCCCGCTGCACGCCAGAACAATGACGCTCAAAGTCGCAGTTCGCATCTCACAACTCCTTCAATGCAGCCTGCCGATCCAGCTTCGCGCGAATCTCTTCCGCCAGCACGAAGCGTTTGATTTTCATCGAAGCCGTGCGCGGGAAATCCTGTTCCCAAATCACATAGCCGCTGATGCGTTTGAAGTTCAGCAGCTTGGCGTTGCGGCGGATTAAGTCTTGTTTCAGTTCGTCGGTGAATTGCTGGCCTTCGTTCAGGCGCAAGACGACGATCAGTTTTTCGCCGAGCATTGATCTTTCCGGCCAGATGTAATTGGCGGCAAAGACACAGAACTCTTTGACCGGCAAGCCTTCAAAAGCGGATTCGATGTCTTCTGGATAAACGTTTTTGCCTTCTTCGGTGACGATCATGTTTTTGGCGCGACCGAAAAGTTGAAGGTGTCCCATCGAATCAAAGCGCCCCAGATCGCCGGTCATCAGCCAGCCGTCCACGATGGTTTCGCCAGTTAATTCGGGATCGTCCAGGTAATGCGACATGACGGTTTTGCCGCGCACGGCGACCTGACCGATGCCGTCTTCGCCTGCGTTGATGATTTTGGCTTCGACGCCGGGCAGCGGTTTGCCCACGGTGTCGCAGCGGAACGGTTTGAAGTCGTTGAGCGTCAGCGCCGTGCCTGCTTCAGTCAGGCCGTAGCCGTTGCCGACTTGAATCCCCAGGTCATAAAAGAATTGCAGCATCTGCGGATCGCTGAAGGCTCCGCCCGTGAAAATGGCGCGCAGTTCGCCGCCAAAAGCTTCGTGAACCTGTTTCAGCAGCTTGCGGCTCAGGTTCAGGTTCGGCTGTTGTTTGGTCAGGGTTTTGTTCAGCGTTCGCAGTTGATTGAAAACGAATCTTTTCAGCGGCGGCAATTCGTCGAAGCGTTGCTGCAATCCGGTTTGCAGATTCTTCAGAATCAACGGAACCAGTGCGACGTAGGTGATCTTGAATCTCGTGAAAGCTTCGCGGACGAATTCCGGGCGCAAGGTTCGCAGGTGAACGACCGTCGCGCCGCAGACGAACGGCCCAAGGAAGCCGACCATAAAATCAATCGCATGATTGGTCGGCAAAATGCTCAGGTAGCGCACGCCCGGCCAGAATGCATAGAGCGACGTGAGCGAGGCGCATTGCTCCAAATAGTTTTCATGCGTCAGCACGCAGCCTTTCGGTCTTCCGCCGGTGCCGGAAGAATAAACAATGCAAGCCCAGTCCTGCCGCGTGCGTGGAATGAACGCCGGTGCGCCTTCGGCTTTGGCTTCATCCCAGCGAATCGCTCCCATCAGGTCTGCGTTTTTGGGCACGTCCGTCACGATGACGGTGTGCGGCAGATGTTCCGGGGCAGGATTCTGCTGCTTGATTGAGCGCCAGAAATGATATTCCGTAATCAGGACTTCGGCTTTGCTGTGAGCCAGCAGCGGGACGTGTTCGTAAGCGTTGAGCTTGTAATCCAGCGGAACCAGCACGCCGCCGGAATGAAAAATTGCGTAAGCCGACACCAGCCATTTCGACTGATTGGTCATAATAATCGCCGCACGCGAACCGGCTTTGAATTCCCGCAATTGCAGAAAGCCGGTAAGTGACAAGGCCATCTCTTTGAATTGGCGATAGGTCAGCCGGTGATTTTCGCGGTCGCGGTCGGCTTCGATCAGGCAGGTTTCGTCAGCGAATTTATCCAGGGCTTCGTGTAGGGCAGAGCCTAGAGATTGATGACTTCCGAGATCAACCATTGTGATTTGAGGCGACGAATTGTTAGCCATTTTCGTTAAAGTCTGGATTCGATTCTTTCAGCCAGCGTGCGGAAATCGCTGACGCCTTGCACTTCATAATCCGGCAGTTCGACGCCGAAATGGTTTTCCAGCCGCGTCAGCAAACTGAGCGCCTGCAAACTGTCAATACCAAGCTTCTTGAAAAAATCATCGTCGGGCGAAAGCTCCGCGCGATTGAATTTGAAGTGGGTTGAAGCCAGGTCGAGGATTTCATCAATGATTTGTTCTGTTGTTCGCATCTGAAAGTGTTCTCCAAAAATTAATAAGCCCAGCGCACCAGCACCGACCCCGAAGTGAAGCCCGCGCCGACAGCAGCAAATAAAACCAAATCGCCTTTTTTAAGCTTGCCGTCGTCAATCGCGTCACCGATGGCCAGCGGGATGGTCGCGGCCGTCGTGTTGCCGAATTTGTGAATGTTCTTGATGACTTTTTCCGGCGCAAGGCCGGCTTTTTTGGCGGTCGCGTCAATGATGCGCAGATTGGCTTGGTGCGCGATGAAGCAGGCGATGTCGTCGCCGGTCAGGTTGTTTTTCGCCAGCATGCTGGTGCTGAGTTCTTCCATCTTGCGAACGGCGAATTTGAACACGGCCTGACCGTTTTGGTGAACGTAGTGCATTTTCTTGTCCACGGTTTCATGCGAAGGCGGATTGAGGCTGCCGCCGCCGGGCATATACAGGCTTTCGCCGCCGCTGCCGTCAATTTCGTGGTGATAATCCAGAATACCGAAGTCTTCGCCTTCTTCGCAGGGTTCCAGCAGCACAGCGCCCGCGCCGTCGCCGAAAAGCACCAGCGTGGTGCGGTCTTCGGGATTCAAAATGCTGGTCATCACGTCTGCGCCGACGACCAAGACTTTTTTGTGTTGCCCGCCGGCGATGAATTGCGCGCCGGTAGTCAGGGCGTACAGAAACGAAGAGCAAGCGGCGGAAATATCAAAGCCCCAAGCGCGCGTCGCGCGAATCTTGTTTTGAATCAAGCAGGCCGTCGAAGGAAAAAACATGTCTGGCGTGACGGTGGCGACGATGATGAGTTCGATTTCGTCAGCTTCGATGCCGCGTCGTTTCAGACAATCGTCAATGGCGTGAACGGCCAGTTCGGAACTCGGCGTGCCGGGTTCGACCCAGTGGCGTTCGTGTATGCCCGTGCGTTCGACGATCCAGTCGTGATTGGTTTCAACAATTGCGGACAGCTCGTGGTTGGTGATGACTCGGGGAGGAACGTATCTACCCAGTGAAGTGATTTTGGCTCTTTTCTGTTCAGCCATTCGAGAACTCCTTTGATGATTGCAAGGCGCGCTATTTTTCGCGCCGAAGACTCTGCTTGGCAGGCGTGAGTTTCACGGAGTTGTTTCCGCGTCGCGTCACAACGCTGCCGCGAGTGAATGAATATTTCGGCGAAGGCGTAACTTGAATTTCACAGGAGACGGATGCCAGCGCCGGATACTTTTTCAGAATCAAGGCAGTCAATTGCTTGTTCACGATTTCCCAAAATGTTGTTTCATTCGGGTACTCTCGCAAGAATTTGTCCACGTCATTTCTAATTGGAATGAAATCCGGGTATTCCTGATCCTTGATGCCCTCATTGTACTCATAACTCAGCTTGATGTTGAGCGTATTGACTTCGCCCTGATGTTCCATTTTGTAGTCGTTCATCAGGAAGTAAAAGCTTTCCGACAGTACCGACGGCTGGTGTGTTTTCAGTGAACGAGATGTTTGGGCCGATTGAGCAAGCGCGGAAATGTCGGCGCAAGTAATCAAAAAGCCAATCAGCAGCAGGCGATGGATGATTGTGTTCATGGTTTTCAGTGCAAAGTCAGGGAAGATATGGCAGCGCATCGGTGCTTTCGACGAATTTGCGCAAACCGGCTTCAACAGCGGGTTTGGTGAACAGGTCGCAGAAGATGTCAATTTCCTGTCGCAACTCAGCGTGGGGAATCGGTTTGATAAATTGTTTGGCGGCGATGCTGGTGGCGCGGTCGAATTTTTTCAGTTGTGCGGCTGTGAACCGAGCCAGTTTTAAGGCTTCGCCTTCGGCGGCAAGTTGACTGACCAATCCGATTGCTTGAGCTTTGGTGGCGTTGATGCTGCGACCGGTCAATAAGAGGTCGCGAACGATGGCGTTGCCCAAATCGCGTTTCAAACGAGGAATTCCTCCGAAACCTGGAATCAAGCCCAGCCGCAATTCGGGAAAACAAAATCGCGCCATCTTGTCGGCGAAAATCAAATCGCAGACCAGCGCCAATTCAAAACCACCGCCGAAACAGATGCCGTGAACCGCCGCGATGGTCGTCAGCGGCGAAGCGTCAATCGCGTTCATCACCGCGTGAATGCGGTTGAGGAAATCGCGAACGAGCGGCGCGGCGTTTTCAAAGCCCATCTGTTTGGCTTGGTGATAAAGGTCGCGCAAATCCGCTCCGGCGCTGAAGCCGTGTTTCATTTGGCTGTGGATGATGAGTGCGCAGGCTTCGTGTTGCAGCGTTTCGTGCGCGGCGACGAATGCTTCCAACTCTTCCAGCGTCTTCAAACCAATCTCGTTGGCGGGTTCGCGATGGAGTGAAAGTTCGATGCAGCCGTCAATCAATTGCCAGGAAAGCGTTTCGCCTTTGTAGCTTTGCATAAGTCTAGTTTTCGGTTTCCTTCTCCGCCGCTTCTTGTTCGGCTTCTTTGCGTTTTTCTTCCATCACTCCGCGCGCACCGAGCGCCATCAAAAACATGATGCCGACGATGACGCCGAGGAACAGACAGAGTAATCCTAAAAATACCATTCGCGGATCAGCCTTTCTTCGTGGCGTAGAGTTGTTCAATCTCGCCGGCGAATTGTTTGTTGATGGCGTCGCGCTTCAATTTGCCGTTCGCTGTCAGCAAACCGCTTTCGATGGTCAACGGTTCTTTGCTGATGTGGAAAGCCAGAATGCGTTTGTAATGCGGCAAGTCCGCGTTGACGGCGTCAATAGCGGTTTGGACTTGATCAGTCGTCAAATCGCCCGTGACCAGCGCGGCCAGAAAACCTTTGTCGTTGCCGACCACGACACATTGTTGGGCTGTGGGCAGTTTGAACAGGACTTTTTCTTCGATGGGTTCGGGCGCGACGTTATGGCCGGATTTCAAAATCAGCAAGTTTTTGATGCGCCCGGTGATCGCCCAATTTCCTTTTTCG
Organism: uncultured Heliomicrobium sp.; assembly: GCA_964603695.1. Lineage (GTDB taxonomy): Bacteria > Acidobacteriota > Blastocatellia > RBC074 > RBC074 > RBC074. The sequence goes on along the minus strand of CAZRXE010001294.1, from coordinate 7,265 downwards.
TCCACATCGCCCTGATCGCCGGTACGAAACCAATTGCCGTCTTCGTCCGGCAACAAGGCGGAGGCTGTCGCTTCAGGCTTGTTCCAGTAGCCGGCGAAAATGTGTGGTCCACGAATCAGCAACTCGCCGCCTTCGCCGAGTTTCATTTCAATGCCGGGAATCGCCGGGCCGACTCTGCCGGGCGTGAAGTCTTTCGGATCGTCCATCGTGCAAATCGCAGTGGTTTCCGTCAGGCCGTAAACCTGCAAGACCCGAATGCCGAGCATTGAAAAAAACAACTGTGTTTCCTTGGCCAGCGGCGCAGAACCGCAGATCAAGGCTTTCAGATTCTCGCCGATTTTCTTTTTGATGTTGGCGAAGATCAGCCAATTGGCCAGTTTGAAAGCCAGTCCCGCGCGGCCTCTGCCTTCGTGTTGGCGCAGCCAGGCGGCTTTACCGTTTTGGTAAATGCTTTGAATGAAGGCAGGCTTGGTTGCAATCTGGCTTTCGACGCCGGTGCGAATGCGTTCGAGCAGCGTCGGCACGTTCAAGCAGTAATTCGGCGCGGCGAGTTTTAATTCATCGGCCAGCTTGTTCAGATCGGTCGAAAGTGAAAGCAGACTGTTCCGCGACAGCGCGGTCAGCAGCAGAATCCAAGAACCGGCGAAACAAAACGGCAGATAATGAAAGACTTGATCAGGCGTTCGTTCGGTTTTGCCTTCCATCAGTTGATCGAGCCGCGCGCCGGTGCAGGGAACCATGTGGTTCAGGTTGGCCACGTTGAGCATCACGCCTTTAGGTTCGCCCGAAGTGCCGGAGGTGTAAATGATTGTGACGATGTCCTGATCTTTGAGCGCGATGGGACCATCCGTGATTTCATTGGCAGGCGCGGTGGCGAAAATGTCGTCGAATAGCGGCAGCGGCGGCGCGTTGTCCGGCCAGTTTTGAGAGATGCCGTCTCGCAACGTTTGATCAGCGCAACAAATCATCGTCGCGTTGCAGTCTTTCGGCATGCCGACGAGTTCGTTCGATGCCTGGCGCGAATAAAGCGGCACGACGATGATGCCTTCGGCCATCAAGGCCAAATCCATTGCCGCCCAGCGAATCGAATTCGGCGCAAGCAGTCCGCAACGGTCGCCCGGTTTCAAACCGGAGCGGCGTAGAAAAGTGCGGGCGGCGCGAATTTGGGAAATCAATTCAGCGGCAGTAGCAGTGATAAATCTCCCGTCTCGAACTTCTTGAATGACGGGGCGATTCGGATTTTGTTTGAGTTGTTGAAGGATTCTTTCAAGAAAGTTCATCGGGCGAATGATACTAGGCGGATGCGCGATTGGGCAAAACGAATGCTCTGTTGCGGAACGTTTTACTCTCGCTTTGCTCTTTGAGGCAGATATTCTTCCAGCCAATGCCGCAACTGCGGCTAAAAATCAGGCGAGAGCTTAAACATCGCCCGCCGCGTCAACTATGCAAGGAGCGAGTTGGAAAAAACTCCGTTGCGGAAGGGTTTGGCCAGATGCCACGGGTTTGTCCCGTAGCATTTTACGTTGGCAAGCTACTGTTGAACACGGTCAGCAACAACGCAGCCGGCAATCGATGGGCATTGCGTCGTAGGGATTTGAGATGATTCATTGCGAGTTTCCTGTGATGGTTTGCGGGAGCATTGCCCCGCATCGGTGTGAAAAGCGAATTCTGAAAATCGCCAATGTCAGAGTTTCTCTGCCAGAGTCGCTTCCGCCGGAATTGTTTGTCGTTGCTTCATCCAAACAACAATCGCACCAATCACGCAAGTGATTGCCAAGCCCGCGCCAAATTCGTCAATGATCCAGGGCGTCGGGCCGGTGTCGGTTGTCAGCGGAGTGAAGACGAGTTGAATAAACAGATTATGACTGCCGTGCAAGATGGCTGCTGACCAAAGATTGCCAGACTTCAGCCGCAGCCACGCCGCAATGAAACTCATTCCGACAATCATCGTGGTAAAGCAGGGGATCGAGTACCAGAGCGGAGCGCGGCTGTGGTACGTGCTGAAGAGAATGACCGGAAAGTGCCACAACGCCCACATTACCCCGCTGATCAGACCCACTCCGGAAAAGCTGACCACTTTAGCAAGCTCAGGCACGAGGAAGCCGCGCCAGCCAATTTCTTCCCCGAGCGCGCGTGAAGTCTTGGGAATCAGACTGACGGTGGCCGAGATCAGGATATATAAGACCAGGACGGCAGCCGCAGGCATTCCCGTCCAGCCCATTTCCGCAGCGGTCTTTTTGACAAACTCCGTGTCGTAAAAGCCGCCCAGCCCGGTCAGCCAGACACTCAGGTAAACCGGCAGGGCATAAGCGATGGGAAGCAGATACGCCCACAACTGATACCGTCCCGATCCCCACTGCCAGCCAAGCTCGCGCACGCTTTCGCCGAACAGCCTTTTCGTCGCAAACGCGGCCAACGCCGGACACCACATTGCCCCCGTAGTGTAGAGAATATTTTCCGCTCCGCGTATCTCTGCCAGATCAAACACATGGGTCAGCGCCAGTGTCAGCAAATAAAAGACTGCAATTTTCTTCCAAACACGCGCGGCTGATTCTTTCATTTGATCCTCCTGTCGTCGGTAACCGGCGTAAACAACAAATCCTGAAAATTGAAACTTGGATCTGTCAATGATGAGACGGCGACCATCTTCATCTGCTCGATGTCGCCGTCAGGTTTGAGAGCAAAAGTCACAAAGGCGTCAGCATTCAGACTCCGGTCACGCCAGCGCGCAACAAAGGTGTCGTATTGCCAGTGCTCCAGCTCAGCCACCAGCGACGGTGTGCGGCCGAAGCGCAAAACGAGTTTGCCCGCCTCGATCGCAATCGTCGCTTCGCCGTACCAAGCGTCGTTGTAACGTCCGGCGTATTTCGCCAATGGCAGCGACGGTTTTGAATCAGCATTGCGCGCGGCGTTCTGCTTTTTCTCAACTTCCTTTGCTTCCGCCAATTCCTGCTCGGCGACAGAGCGAAAGGCGCTGAGCCAATCGGTGGCAGGCGCATTCAGATAATGATCAGCGATGCGATAGATGATTGCGCCATACGCGCCTTCGGCTTCCTGATTGGTTAGCACGACTATTCCGAGCTTTAGTTCCGGCAGCATCCAAACCCGCGATACCATGCCATTCAGTCCGCCGTTGTGGTACACGACCAGTTTGTCCCGATAATCAGTCAGCCCGAAGCCTAGCCCATAAGCATTGAATTTTGCGCGCGCCGCCGACAACGCCGGCGGCGGCTCATTCAATGGCCTGACGGTCTGAGCCGACCACATCTCGCGTGATTGCTGTTGGCTGAACAAGCGGCGCGCGCCGCTCTGTCCATCATTGAGCGAACTGATCTGACCGCCGCCGAGTTGCGCCAGCACCCACTTCGCCATGTCTGCGACGTTCGAGTTGATCGCCCCGGCAGGCGCGACGTTATCAATGTCCTCGTAAGCAATGGGCCGCAACACGCCTGCGATTTTCCGATGCGGTATGACGAAATTACTGCCGGGCCTCAGTTCCTTGATGCTCGTGTTGCTTGCCGTCATGCCCAGCGGCGCGAAGATGCGCTCCTTGATGAAATCATCCCAGCTTTTCCCCGAAGCCGCCGCGACGACCTGACCCGCCGTGAGATAGAGCAGGTTGTTATAGGCAAACTTGCTGCGGAAGCTCGACACCGGTTTAAGGTAGCGCAGCCGGGAAACAATTTCTGCGCGCGTAAAATCCGATGGTGGAAAGACGAGCAAATCCCCTGAGTACGGCCTCAGCCCGCTACGATGCGTCAACAGATCGCGGACGGTCATTTCGCGCGTGACATACGGGTCATACATTTGAAAGCCCGGCAGATGTTTGATGACCGGGTCGTCCCAACTAAGTTTGCCTTCGTCCACCAGAATCGCCAGCGCGGCGGCGGTGAAGGCTTTGGTATTGGAAGCGATGCCGAACAGCGTCTGTTCGTCCACAGGCGTTGGCTTGCCAAGCTCACGCACGCCGTAACCTTTGGTCAGCACCACCTTGCCGTCTTTGACAATGGCGATGGCCAGACCCGGAACTTCAAACTCCTTGAGGACGCGCGCGACGTAAGCGTCAAGGTCTGTCGGCGCGCTGGTTTGCGCCAGACCCGGCGCGGCAACCAACAGCACCAGACAGAATGCGAACAAACAAAGCAGATATTTCTTCATTGGGTTTATCTCCTGTTCATTTCAACCTGCTATCGCGTGGCAGGCCGCCAGATGACCGGGAATAATCTCCCGTAAGGTCGGCTCGCTCAGCGCGCATTCCGGCATCGCCTGTGGGCAGCGCGTGCGGAACCGGCAACCCGAAGGTGGGTCAATGGGCGAAGGGATGTCGCCCTCTAACACAATGTGTTCGCGTGTCAATTCCACTGCTGGATCGGGCGACGGCGCGGCGGAAATCAGCGCCTGCGTGTAAGGCATCAACGGCGTGCCGTAAAGCTCCGCAGCTGGGGCGACTTCCACAATCTTGCCGAGGTACATCACGGCGATGCGATCCGCAACGTGATGTACGGCCCGCAGATCGTGCGAGATAAACAGATAGGTCAGTCCCAAACGCCCTTGCAGTTCCTGCAACAGATTAAGAATCTGCGCCTGAATCGAAACATCGAGCGCGGCGATAGGTTCATCAGCCACGATGAATTGCGGGTCTGCGCCCAGGGCACGCGCAATGCCTATGCGCTGGCGCTGGCCACCGGAAAATTCGTGCGGGTAGCGACTGCCGAGCGCCGGGTCGAGTCCGACCAGTTCCATCAACTGGCGGACGCGCTCTGCGGGCTTTGCGTCACGCACGCCTTGCGCGATGATCGTCGCGGCGGTCATGCGCGGGTCGAGCGAGCTGTACGGGTCTTGGAAAATCAACTGCGTGCGGAAATCGCCGTGGCGCACGATTTCGCCGCCCGTCGGCTTGACCAGTCCGGCCAGCACACGTCCCAGCGTGGTTTTTCCGCAGCCCGATTCGCCCACCAGACCGAGTGTTTCGCCACGTCGAATGTCCAGCGTGACGCCATCCACGGCACGCACCAGGCGCTTGCGTCCGGCGGGGAATTGCACCGCGAGATTCTTGAGACTGAGCAGAATGTCCATTGCCTTACTCGTTCCAGCAGAAGGATTGATGACCCGGCGCTACTTCGCGCACAGGCGGTGTTTCGTGTGAACAGCGCGGTTGTGCTTCAGGGCAGCGCGCCGCGAAGGGGCAGCCCTCTTTTGGCAATCGGGCCAGGTCTGGCGGCACGCCGGAAATCTGCGTCAGCTTCTGGCCTCGTTGCGCGGGATTAGGCACGGAGCGCAGCAACGCCCGCGTGTAAGGGTTGCGCGGCGCGGCGAACAATCGGGCGGCGGGCGCGGATTCAAACACACGCCCGGCATACATCACCAGCACGTGGTCGGCCATTCCGGCAATCACTCCCAGATCGTGCGTGATCAGGATCATGGCTGTGCCGCTTTCCTGTTTCAGCTTGCGCATCAGGTCCAGAATCTGCGCCTGAATCGTCACATCGAGCGCGGTGGTCGGTTCATCCGCGATCAGCAATTTGGGGCGGCAGGCCAGCGCCATCGCGATCATGACGCGCTGCCGCATACCGCCTGACATCTGGTGCGGATAACCGTCGGCGCGCACGCGCGCTTCCGGTATGCCGACCGATTCCAGCATCGTGACCGCGTGATCGTAGGCCGCGCGCCGCGACAGCCCCAGATGCAGGCGCGTGCTTTCCATGATCTGCCGCGAAATCCGCAGGTAAGGATTCAGCGACGACATCGGGTCTTGAAAGATCATCCCGATTCGACCGCCGCGCACGCCACGGATTTCGCGTTCCGTCAGACCCAGCAGATCGCGATTCTCAAATTGAATCTTCCCGGCGGTGATCATTCCCGGCGGGCGAATCAGACGCAGCACGGAAAGGCTGGTGACTGATTTCCCCGATCCCGACTCGCCAACAATGCCTAACACGTGGCCCGGACGAACATCGAAATCCACGCCATTGACCGCAGTCACTTCGCCGGCTTGCGTCTTGAAAATGGTGCGCAGTCCGCGCACGGACAACAATGGTTCTGCCATCATAGTTTCCTCGACTGGGGATCGAGCGCATCACGCAGGCCATCGCCGATCAGATTCAAGCTAACCAGTGAGAGTACCAGCATGACCGCCGGGCCTAACAACATTGGCGGATACAACGCCATGACCTGTGCGCCATCGCTCGCCAGATTTCCCAGCGACGGCAACGGCGCTTGCACGCCTAATCCCAGGTAGCTCAGGAACGCTTCGCCCAGCACCACAGAGGGAACGGTCAGCGTCGCGGTCACGATCACAGGCCCCAGCGTATTCGGCAAAATGTGCCGCCACAGAATCACCACGGACGATTTGCCCAACAGCCGGGCGGCGTCAATGAATTGCTCATTTCGCAGCGTCAGCACTTGTCCACGCACAATGCGAGCCATCGAAAGCCAGGAAATGCTGCCCAGCGCAATCACCAGCAGGAACAGGTTGCGCTCAAACAGCGAGAACAGAATGATGATCAGAATCAGGATCGGCAGCGCGTAGATGATGTCGAGCAGCCGCATCATTAGGTCATCCACCCACCCGCCGAGATAGGCTGAGACCGCGCCGTAAACCGCGCCGATGGCTACGGAAAACAACGTCGCCACCAATCCCACCAGCAGGCTGACGCGAAAGCCGTAAAGGTCTCGCACCAGCACATCACGCCCCAGCGTGTCTGTGCCCAGCGGGTGCAACCAGGTGGGCGACTGCAGCCGGTTCGTGAAATCCTGCGTGACGTAATCGCAGTGATTGTGCAGATACAGCAGCGACGGCCCGGCGAGGGCTGCCGCGATCAGGCACAGCAGCAAGATGGCCGCCGCCAGAGCAGCGCGATTTTGACGAAAAGAATTCCAGCGTTCACGGTTTGTCATAGCGATCACTCATAGCGGATGCGTGGATCAATCCACGTGTAGGCAACGTCAACCAACAAATTGGCCAGCATCACGGCAATGGTGGCGAACGCCGTAAGGCCGAGAATCAGAAAGTAGTCGCGGCTGTTGGTGGCATCAATAAAGTAGTGGCCTACGCCGGGGATGGCGAACATTGATTCGACCACCACCGCGCCGGTCAGTAAATCCGCCAGCGCCAGCCCGGAAAACGAGACGACCGGCAATAACGCACCGCGCAGCGCGTGGCCCACGATCACGCGCCATTCGGGCAGCCCTTTGGCATGCGCCGTGCGGACATAATCCTGCCCCAACTCGGTGATCAGGCCGCTGCGAACCAGTCGCGCAATAAA
>CAZRXE010001293.1:0-5246 GCA_964603695.1 uncultured Heliomicrobium sp. | reverse complement strand
TGCACGCGAATCTCCACCGGCCAGTCATAGGTGAAAAACGGAAAATGAATCTGGTTTTTGTAGCTGATTCTGGCCGTCAGTTTGCGCCCGTCGCGTCGCAGTTCGATTCGATGATCCTCGGGCACACCGGCGATACGGGCTTTTTCTTTCAATTGTGCGCGGACGTCATCTTCCTTCAGATTGAGCAGCGCGCCGCGCCTGACGATCTCCGCCGCTGCGCCATACATTTGCTGCGTGCCTTGATAAACCGGCACGAACAGCGCGATGGCATAAACCATTGCCGCGATGAAGGCCATCAGCAGCAGTAGTATCAATCGTCCGCTGGTTTTCGACGGTTTTCTTTTGCGCTTCGGATTTTGGGTACGGTAGGCGGCTTGTGCGGCGATTTGCTTTGTCTCGGTCATTCCAGTTTCCCCTTTCGGATTTAACTCAGTAACTCACGCACGGCGGCGCGGATGATGGCTGGCGGAATGTCGTCACGTACGATCACTTCGCCGATCTTCGTCGGAAGAATGAGGGGGAGTTTGCCCTGTGCAACTTTTTTGTCATGCGCCATGGCGGCGATGATTTGTTGAATGTTCAAGTCGTCAATGCGGGGCAGCTTTTTCACTTGGCCAACTTGGGCCAATTCGTCAACGCCGGTTTGGATGGTGCGACTTTCGGCAGGCGGGATTATACCCGCTTTTTCCGCAATGCTGGAAGCACATTGCATCCCGTAGCCCACAGCTTCGCCATGTTTTAGGCGGCGATACTCCGTCACCGCCTCCAAAGCGTGTCCGACTGTATGCCCGAAGTTCAGAATCCGCCGTAATCCCGATTCCCGCTCATCGGCGATGACCACTTCTGCTTTGATTTCGCAGCAGCGCGCAATGATTTGAATCAACAACTCGGCGTCGAGCGCAAATACATCCGCCAGTTTGTTCTGCAGCAAGGCGAACAGTTTCTCGTCCCAGATCACGCCGTATTTCAACGCTTCGTAAAGCCCAGCGCGCAATTCGCGATTCGGCAACGTCGCTAGCGTTTGCGGATCAATAATGACCGCGCGCGGTTGATGAAACGCGCCAATCAGATTTTTGCCAAGCTTGTGATTGACCGCAGTCTTGCCGCCGACGGAACTGTCAATCTGCGCCAGCAGCGTTGTCGGAATCTGCACGTAATTCACGCCGCGCTGATAACAAGCCGCCACGAATCCTGCCAGATCGCCCACCACGCCGCCGCCGAGCGCCACCACCGCATCGCTTCGCTCAAAGCGGTTGGCGATCATAAAGGCCAACGCCTTTTCCGCTGTCGCCAGCGATTTGGCGCGCTCGCCGTCGCCCATTAAGTGCGTCAGCGTGGCAAAACCCGCCTGTTTCAGACTCTTCTCGACAGCCTTGCCGTAAAAACCGTGGACGCGCGCATTCGAGATGATCGCCAGCTTGCGCGTCTTCGCGCCGAGCGCCGACCGCGTGATTTCGCCGACCAGCTTCAACGCGCCATCGGCAATGGTGATGTCGTAACTGCGCTCTCCAAGCGCGACATAAACTTTTTGGGTCATAATTCGCGTTGTGGTCAAGCAAAATATTTGTTGAACAACCTGTAAATGCTTTGCCGCCTTTTATTGTTAATCTCTTTGTAGTGGTCGGTAAACCGGGTGGTCATATAGGTAACCAAGCCCTTTCTTACCCCAAACTCATATTTCCCCGGTGAGAAAACTGATTCTTCAACAACCCAAGTAGCATCTGAAAAGGTTCGTATAACCACCTCGCAAAAGTACGTTGCCAGACATCGTTCGAATGTTGCTCTATCAAGATTGTGCGCTCCGAACGAATCACTCTCGCAAAGATTGAAATACCAAGCTTCAATCTGCTTGAGACCTTTTGGCGAAAAATCAGCAGTGAAATTGTTTTTCTCTGCCGCGATGCGCTTCAGAATCAAGAGGTGGTCATCGCGACACGCGAAATAGAAACTTACCGCATCTTCCAAACTTGCGAATGAAGGTAAGCCCTCGCTATGTCGTTCTGCCGCTTCCAATCCTTGTTTAGACATTTAGCTTTCTGTTTCTAAGTCGCCGTTTTCCAAAGGTCGATTAGTAGGGGTTCAAAGTCTAACTCCCCTAAACCAATCATCCGCGCCAGTTCTTCCACTAAGTGACGCTGCCCGGTGTTCCATACATCAATCAGCATCTCACCCACTTTGCGCAAAGCCCACCAGCGCGAGCCGAATTTGATTTTCAGATACTCGCGCAGTTGCGCTTCAAACGCGGCAGCGCGCAAAAAGTTGGCCGGGCGAAAATCATCGCTCAGGTCGCGCAAGTGTTCCGCTTCGTCAAACCGCACGCGGACAGCGTCGGCCATCAATTCGACGTAACGCTTTCCTGCACTGGCGGTGAGTTTCTCCGCGTGAAGATCGAGTTCGTAATTGAGGTTGGCGGCGTGGCGACGAAGTTCCATCAGCCTTGTCACCGCCAGCGCGTGGCGGAACTCTGTGTTTTCGACAAAGCCGAAGGTTCCGGTCAGCCAGGCTGAATCGAGCAACAGGTTTTCAAACAGCATTCCCCAGGCAGCGCCGACTGCCGCGTCGCCGGAGCGTTGAAACTCCGGGTACAGGTTGCGCGAAGTCCAGGCGAGATGTTGCGTGTGGCCGGCTTCGCGCAGGAATTCGCGGTAGTTCGCTTGCCCGCCGGCGAAGTTCACCGCCAGTTTGATTTCCTCCGGGACGCGAATGGGAGCGCAGAATGCCTGCGGCTGTTTGTTCGGTCGCGGAGCGGAATCAATTTCCACGTTGGTTTGATTTTCAGTGCGAAAGCCCAGGGCGGCAAACAATTCGCGATAAACGCCGAGCATTCGTTCGCGCCCGAAAAAAGCGTCGAAGCGCGCGGATCGCTGCAGATGCTTCAAGTGCGCCGCCGTCGCTTCATCAAGCGAAACATTCGCCTCGCGCAGCAATAACGGTGCGAAGGCGGAAACGTAACAGCTTTCGGTTTTCGCTAAAAAATGATTGGCCTGCGCGGCAAGCTTTTTAACATCCACTTCCTGAAGCTCGCAGTGCATCGCCAGATAATTCTCGTAATTCAACGCGCGCGCGCCAGCGTGCAGCTTTTGCAAACGTTCGGCGCGTAAATCCTCGGCAACACGACCGGTGCGATATTCGCCGGCTTCGATTTCCGCCGAAAGCTCTAGCGCCTGTGCCTGCAAATGGTTTTCCAGCGCGAAGGCAATCAACCGTCTAATACTCGTTGTTTCGGTTTCGCGATGCTCCGACGTCTCAGCCAGTTTCGCGCGCAGTTCTTCAACTGCCGACAGACGGAACAGGTCGCTGTATTCGCTGAAAATATGCGCGGTTTCGTTGTTTGTCTTGCGGCCTGAGCGGAAGAGATATGCCTCGCGGTGAAGCTCAGTATGGAACCGGCCGAAGCGTTGGCGATATTCGCTAAGCATTGCGTGTTCTCTGGGTAACGTTGAACAATCTAGTCACGCAACATAGCCAATGGCAGGAGAGCGAGTCAAGACGCCAAAGCGTCGAGCAACAGATTCATCACTAAAGCACTTTCGTGCAGGCAAACGTCTTCGCACAGGCAGTCAGGTCGGCGCATGATCGCGTACTGCGGCGCATCCCTTAACCGCAAACCCTTTCGAGGCACGCATTCATGCGCCTACCAAACGGCCCGCTCGCGGTTTGATTGCACGGTCTGTGATGAACGATTACATCGTTTTTGGATAAATTGGGAATTCTCTCGGGGATGAGTCGGGGGTGGTTTTTTCGGAGCTTTGGGACACCTGCTTCGCGTTTCACCTTCCCACGGCTGGGGCAGCAATTGTTTCAAGATTTTCAAAATAAAAGGCGCTACAGTCGTGGGAAGCCTGTAGCGCCTATGATAAGTGCGGTTACCTTCCTCACCCTGGTAACCGCCTGACACCGTCAGTGGATTTAACCACTTGGTATCTCGTTGCCCCACACAAGCTTTAGCAACCAAGATGCCACGACGTGCTGGCCGATGAGAAAAGCTATAACTATCTGTGAATACAGTGTTTTTGCCGGTTGGCCTGAAGAAGAGGTTTAAGTCGAAAAATGCCTGTCGAGTAATTCTTACGTGATCGCGTAAAAATGGCTATGAAATTATTTCCTCTACTTATTTCCACCGCAGTTGTGCAACCGGAAAAATGTTCCAAGCACGATTTACAGCCTGAAAAGCATACAAAATAATGTGATTTTTCCTTCATGATGCCAGTTCCAACTGTTCCGCAACTTGGCTTGACCAGTTGGCGAAGCGAAGCTATAACCGCGCTTGCGGGCAAACCAAACTTCATCGAATTTCAAACCCTGGGGAGCAATCTATGTTGTTGATGCGCTACTGCTTCAAGCTGTCCATTTCCATACTTTTTGTCGGCGCAATGCTGTGGTCCGCAAGCGCAGAATTCAAAATAGCGTCTGCCAATGCCCAATCAAACGACACGGCAGAATACTTCGAGAAAAAAATCCGCCCGGTTTTAGTTGCCAACTGCGCCAAGTGTCATAACGCGAAAGCGCAAGTTGCCAATCTTGACCTGACCACTGCCGAAGGTTTCGCACGCGGCGGCGAAAGCGGTGCGCTCATTAACAAAGAAAAGCCGGAAGAAAGCCGCTTACTGAAAGTCATCGGCTACGACGACAATTTGAAGATGCCGCCCACGGGCAAGCTGAAAGACGCTGACATCGCCGCCCTGACCGAATGGGTGAAAATGGGCGCGCCCTGGCCGAACACCAGAGCCGTCGCCGTTGCCGAAGTCAAACCGGAAAAGAAATCCACGCGCGAATTTACCGAAGAAGAAAAGAAATTCTGGGCCTATCAACCGCTCGCCAATCCTTCCGTGCCGAAGGTAAAAAACGCTGTTTGGGTGAAATCGCCAATTGATGCTTTCTTGTTGGTCGAACTGGAAAAAAAGAATCTGACGCCAGCGCCGCCCGCCGACAAACTGACCTTGCTGCGCCGCGCGACTTTTGATTTGACTGGTTTGCCGCCGACCGAAGCCGAAATGAAAAACTTTCTGGCAGACAATTCCCCGAATGCTTTTGAAAAAGTCGTCGAGCGGTTATTGGCCTCGCCGCGTTACGGCGAGAAGTGGGGACGGCATTGGCTGGACGTGGCGCGTTACGCCGATTCCACAGGCAACGACGAAGACCATCGTTATCCGCACGCCTGGAAATATCGCGATTACGTCATCGAAGCCTTCAACAACGACCTGCCTTACGATCAATTCATTCGCGAACAACTGGCGGGCGATTTG
>CAZRXE010001292.1:0-12742 GCA_964603695.1 uncultured Heliomicrobium sp. | reverse complement strand
TTCAACTTGGCTGTGCGCTTCCTGGCAGACTTTTCAGCCGGCGTAATCGGCGTGGTGACGAAAGTGGACTCTTTCGGATCCGTGACCAGGCTTTGAATGCCTTCTTCCTGCCAGCGCAACATACCGAAGGGAACGTAAGTGCTGGCCGGATCGAAAAAGCGCCATTGGTCGCCGACTTTGACGGCGATGTGGTAGGCGCGCATAAAGTAATCGTCCAGGAAGTTCGGATCGAAAAATTTGCGGCTGCGGTCGCCGGTCTTGGCGTAACGGGCCTCGAATCCGGCGGCGGTGGACATCGCCGCGAACAAGAAATCAATGTCAGTCCCGGTTCCGTAACCGCGCTTGAGCGTATCGGCGGGCGATTTGTTGTCTTTCAGTTTTTCAAGCTGTTGCGCCGTCAGGCCGGAAGCGTCGTCATTGACGTTTTTGATTTTGGTGCGGCAATAGTTGAACAGTCGTTCCAGCTTTTGTTCCGGTGTCGTGGCGTCGCCGATGGCTTCAGTGGCGGCTTTGCGAATGTCGTCGTTGACCTTCAGGTCGCCTTTGCGCAGTTCGTAGAGCTGCTTCCCGGTGTCTTTCCAGAAAGTCATCGGGTCTTTTCTCACGTCCGGCGAGTAATAAACCAGCATCCAGGTTTTGACTTGATCTTCGGGCGGTGAATGCGGCTCTTCGCGAAAGGCGCGCATGTTGGTCATCTCGGTGACGTAAAACCCGGTTTTGTCTTTGACGAAAGAAGTCGGGTTGCCCTGGAAGGTGATGGTTTTCATTGGATAAACAGCATAGGGGAACGGCTTCAAGTAATAGCGGACGGCTTGCACCGGAATGTCGCGCTGGAATTCCATCTTGACGTAATTCGCGCCGCCGTTGTGAACTTCGCGCCAGCGGTATTCGATGATCGAACCCGGTTCGATGCCCGGCATGGCGAAGGACTTAGCCTTCAGCCGCAATCTGCCGAACTTGACGATTTCGCGGTCGAAGACGGCGTCTTTTTTCAATTCGATGATGGAGCCGTCGGGTTTAATGGTGCGTCCGGCGATGTCTTTGATCGAGACGCTGTTGAAGTAGGGAATATCAATCTTGCTTTGGGTTTCTTTACCGCGATCCGTAAAAATCTTGATTCGCAAAAAGTGCGTGAAGTCGGTTGTCGTTTCTGAAGAGTCGTTGATGTAAACCTCCCATAACAAGGCTTCGGCGTCAGCGTCTTTTTCCACCATCGGCGCTTTCATCGCCAGATGCGCCGGATCGGGAGCTTTCCATTGCAGAGATTGCGCGAAAGTGGGGGCGGCGAGCAGGCAGGAAATACAGAACATCCAAAGGGCGAAAAGTCGGCTAAGTTTCATAAGGATCACCTTTCTGGTTCAACAGGCTTTAGCTTGATAGCTCGGCCAATTCGGGGGTGGGCGAAAGACCGGGCTGTGACGAAGTTCAGTTTCGGCGGAAACTGCTGAGCTGAATTCAACTGCGGAGAACAAAAACTGCGAAAACTTCTTGATTCGAGGCTAGCGGAGATTCGATCTTAAAGCGGTCTCGGATGCATTTTCAACAAATTTCTGTTGCCTGGGAACGCCGATCAAATTTCACCTTGCCTTGGGGCGGAACAGTTTTGACACTTTAACGAACGCTGTGCTACAAGACGCCACTAACTCGTTACTCCCAATCGCATTTGCAAACTCTTTTTGATTACGAATTCAGGCCGCCCAATCCCGAAACTCGTATCAGGCACGACCGACCGTCCTGAAAAAAGGTCTTATTGACACTCGTTCCCCATTAACACTTCTGATCTGAAAGGAAAGCGAGGCAAAATCCGATGACAGCTACAGCAACTGCGGCCGCCGTTGAGCGCCAATCCGCAACCAGCGAACAATTGATTCGCACCATCAGTCTGACCATTCAGCCCATGACGCGCGAAACCTTTGCGCCTTACGGCGAAATCATCAACCAGTCCGCCAGCGTCACGCCTGATTTCGATGGCGGCAGCGCCGGCATTGCCGCGCAAACCGTGGAAGCTCGTCCGATGAAGTTCGACTTTATTGGTCGCCATTTGCGCTCCGAACAATTCTTCGCGCCGTTGGGCGGCGCTAAATCAATCATTGCCGTCGCGCCGCCCAGCGAAAATGGTTCCGCCGTGCCGGACGCCAATCGCCTGGCGGCGTTTTTGGTGGACGGCGGAAGCGCCTTCAAACTGCATCGCGGAACCTGGCATGTCAGCGCCTTTCCGATGAATGGCAGCGCCACTTTTCTGGTGTTCGACCGCGAAAACACATTGGAAGAGGATTTCGATCTGCGCGATTTGAAAACTTCGCTCGGCGTGGTGGTCGAGATTCGGCAGTAACTTCCGCTCAAACTCAAGCAGCCAACAAAGCGCAGGACGCCGGAATCTTATGACAGGTTCCCGACGGTCTTTGTTGGCTGCTTTTCCATTCAAGTCTGAAGCAAAAGGAATCATTTAAGCCATGAAATTGAAGTACCAAGTTATTTTTCTCGCGCTGTCGCTGTTGGCTGCCGGATTGACCGGCTGCAAGAGCGAGAGCGTGGTTTCCGATTCATCCAAACCCGCGTCGTCGGGCGCGCCGCAAACTTCCACTTCGCAAGCCGGTTCGAACAGTGCGGCAACCGCGCCGGCAGCCACACCGGCAACCGCGCCGGCGGCGGGACCATCGCAACAACCTTCACCCGCGCCGACTTTGTTGCCGGTGATGAAACAGGCCCAGGCGAATCCGGGTGTGCCGGTTTCCGTGCCGGACTCCATGCGGCGTCCGCTGAACCCGGAAGAAATGAAGAAGGCGATGGATCAATTGCCGCCCGAAGTCCGCGCCCGCATTCAAGGCATGCAGGCCGCGCCGCAAGGCGTGCAGCCGCAGGCCACCCCCAAAAAGCAATGATTCCCAACCCCGATCCCGGCAAATTGGCTCTCGCTTTTTCCGTCGGAATGGTGCTGGTTTCCAACATCGTCGGCGGAATCGTCGTGGGCTATTTGCTGGATCGCTGGCTTCACACACAGCCCTGGCTGTTGCTTGGGGGAATCGTCTTGGGTTCAGTTGGCGGCTTTGTGGCGCTGTATCGGATTGTTTCCCGACTCAATCAAAATTAGCTCCGGCGTCGTTCTGCCGATGGAACGCTTATGCTGAGATCATGCCTCCTTCCTGTTTCTTTCGCCCTCCTCGTCGCGCTTTTGGCAATCAACTCAAAACGTGGAACGGACTTCAGTCTGTCCGCGCAATCCGGCTATCCGCAATTTCAATTGCACGGCCAACCTTTTTTTGCGCACAGCGCGGCCTTCTTTTACAAACGCATTCCGCGCGACGAATGGGCGGCTTCCCTGGTGAAGCTGAAGGAAATGGGCATCAATACGGTTGATCTTTACATTGCCTGGAACTGGCACGAACCGCTGGAAGGCAAGCTGGATTTCGACGGCCATACGAATCCGCGCCGCAACGTGAAAGCCTTGATGGAAATGACGCGCGAAATGGGTTTTGCCGTCATCGTTCGTCCCGGCCCGGTCATCCTGAACGAATGGCGCAACGGCGGTTATCCCGATTGGCTGCTGGCAAGACCGGAATACCAAATGCACGAAGTCGCGCGGCTTGATGGGCATTACCCGCCGCTGTCGGGCCTCGGCGCGTCGAATTCCGAAGAGGCGAGCAGGCAATGGCTGGCCAACGAAACGCATATGCGCTACACGCGGAAATGGTTCGCCGAGGTGATGCGCGATGTTTTGCAACAACACCAATCCACGAATGGCGGCAACGTCATCGCCATCCAGCTTGACGACGATCAAGCCATCAACCGCGCGAATTACAACGGCCCGATTTTCTGGAAGTACATGAACGCGCTCGCCGCTGCTTTGCGCGAAGCAGGCGCGACTGTGCCGGTTTACATCAACCCCACGGACATGCGCGTTTCCGCAGCCGGTGCGCCGCACAACATTGGCGCAATGGGGCAATGGTATTTCAATTTCGGCAGCGATCCGGCGCTGCGCTGGGAAGACAGCGCGACCTTGCAGTTTTACACCGAGACACTGAAAACCCAGCCGCACTTTCCGCCGATGGTGATCGAGTATCAAGCCGGTTGGTACGGCAACGGCGAAGACAGTTACGCCAAAACCGCCGATCCGACCAACACCTTGCTTTCATCGCGGGTGATGATCGGCCACGGGCTTCGCGGGCTGAATTACTTTCCGGTGCAGGACACGTTGTATCCGGCAGGCTATGAAGTTCCCTGGGCGAATCATTACTACACCTGGGAATCGGCCTTGAACCTTGCGCGCGAAGAACGTCCGCGCGCCGCCGCCGTTCACCGCAATGGCAGATTGATCGCCGGACTTGGTAGCGAACTTGCCGCCGCGCACAAAGCCGCCGACCTCGGTTTGGTTTATCCGATCAGCTCTTTCGATCAACCAACTTTGACGCGCGAAGACATTTTGCGCCTTTCGCGCGCTCAGCTTCAGATTCAACAGTTCTGCCAACTCAATCAGCTTTCGGTCGAATACCTCGATCTGGAATTCCAACCGCTCGAACACCTCAAACGCCACAAAGCCATTTTGCTGCCGAGTTTCGACGGCGAAGCCTTGAAGAGAACTGCGGCGACGGGACGCGAGGAAATTACGGCGGCGAATGAAGAGCGACAGCGGGAAGGGGAGAAGGGGAGAAGGGGAGAGTTAAGGCTTTCGGTCGAAGCGCAGCGGAAGTTGGTGGAGTTTGTCAAAGGCGGCGGGATTCTGGTTTGCACGCCCGCGCAGTCGCAGGGCGATTTGTTGAACGAATTGAAAGCCGAACCGCTGGCTTCGCGCGTGATCGTGGTGCCGGACTTTTGGCGAACGATTCCGATTGAGCCGGGCAAGGCGAAACGCGAAGAGGTTTTGGCCGCCGTTCAAAGTTCGGCGGTGGAATTTGTCAGCCGGTTATCGCGGTTGGGCGTCAATCGTCGGATCAAGGCGCGCGTCGCCGGCAGCGTTGAACGCGCCGCCGCCGCTGGCGCAAGCGTCGAACCGGATTTGATTGCCACGCAGTTGGTTGCGGATGACGGGCGCGGTTACGGTTTCATCAGTCTGGCCAATTTTGACGACAAGCGGGCAATGCGCGTCAGCTTGAACGTCGCCGATCCGGCTGCGGCCAATGCCAGAATCGAACTGCCCGAACTCAGTTTGCGCGCGCGCGATGCCTTGATGCTGCCGTTGCGATTGCCGCTTGGTCAAAACGAAGAAGTGATTTACGCCACCGCTGAATTGGTTAACCGCGAACTGGCCAACGGCAAAATCTTGATGCGTTTTTACGCGCCGGACGCCGCCAACGCGGTGTTGAGCTTGCCGCACGCGCCGCAGGGCGCTGTGACCATCAACGGGCAGCCCGCCGTTTCGAGCTTCGATGCGGCAAACAAAAGTTTGACGATCAAGCTCGTTGCGCCGCGTCGCCGCGCCGGCTCTGACGACGAAGATGAAATGGCAGGGCGTCGCCAACACGAACTCGATGTCGAAGTCGTTTACGAAACCGCCTTGCCGCAACTGACTGTCAAAACGGATCGGCTGGTCATCGGCGAAAACAATGCGGTGGCGGTTGAAGTGGCCAATCGCGCGGCCAAACGTTTGGCGGGCAAAATGACTTTATCCGCGCAGCACGGTTTGCGAACCGAACAGCTCGAGCAAACCGTCGAGTTGCCGCCACAAACGACGCGAACGTTCAGTTTCAATCTGCCTGTTGGCGCAAAAGCAGTGGATTACGATCTGGTCAATTTGCGCGCGTCGCTCAATGACGGCGCTTCGATACGCTTTTCGCCGACGATGGTCGCCGATGTCTCGCCGCGTTTTTCCTGGGAAGTCTTTCCGAAAGTCGCGGTACCGCTGCGCGCAGACACGGCGCTGATCGTTCAGCCGCCGTTGTTTTTGCCTGCGGATGCGAACGCGGTGTCGGCACAATTCAGCATCCGCACGGGCAACAACACCGCGCAGCCGATGACGCTGACGCGCGAAGCCCTGCTGCTCAACGCCTTGCCGCTCAAGCTGGCGTCGGACGAGGAAATGCAGAGCACATACAGTTTCAATTATGTGCCCGGCGAAAAGTCCGTACTCAATCCCTTCAACGTTAGACTCAGCGACGGCAAGCTGACTGAAATTGTTAAAGTCAACTTTCTCACGTTGCGTAAAGGCGAGGCCGTCGTGTTCGCTTACGACGTGGATCGCGATGGCTTTGACGATTACGTGCTGGAAAATGAGTTTCTGCGATTGATCGTTTCGCCGAACGCCGGCGCGCGCGCCTTCGCGCTCATCAACAAACGCACGGGCGCAAACGTCTTCACCAGCGTCGGCGGCTTGCGCGACAAATTCGTCGAACTCGATCCGACCGATCCGACGCGCAACGCCCGCCGCAAACGCGGAATGTACGGAACTTTCAACCGGCCTTACGCGGCGGAGATCGTTTCCGGCATGGGGCGGCAAGCTTTGCTGAAACTGACTTACAACGCGACGGAGGTTTATCCGACAGGCGCACGCATCGAACGCAACATCAGTTTGCAGGGCGGGGAAGAGTTCTTCACGGTCGAATACCGCATTACGCCCAACGAAAAAACCGTGGACGGCAAACAAGCCTTTTGGGCGGCAAGTTCGATTGTCGTCGGCGACCCGGCGAATCAGGCGCGGCGCTTTTTAAGCGAAGGCGGCAGCTTCGATTTTTCGGCGCTGAAAACGCAAAGCCTGTCTGCGTCCAAAGACTGGCTGGCCGCGCCGCTGTCGCCGGAAAACACTTTCGCGCTGGTCTGGCGCGCTGAAGAAGTCCAAACCGCCGAAGTGGAAATGAAAGAGTTTTCCTCGTTGCTCAACCTGAAGTTCAAACCATTTGCCAAAACGGGTGCTCAGCTTTATCGCGTGGCTTGTTATTTCGGCTCGGCGGCTTTCAACACTCAACTGCCCGCCATTCGGGCGCGCTTGTCGGGCAATTCAAAATGAAGTGTGGATTTAGGAATAGTAGGTGCTGAGGTAGAGCAGGTTAATACCCTGCTCAATCGGAATGCCGAGGTCGCGACCGTCTTCATTGCTGAACAGGCAGACGGCCGCGCCTGGATCAGCCTTGGCATCCAAGCGGACTGAAGTTATTCCGTACGTCACCACGATGGAAAGAGGGATTCCGTCTTCATCGTCCTTATAAATGTATTCCTGGGAAAAGGTGAGTTGCTTCATAAGTTTCAGATGCCGACGTAAGGCAAATCCTCCAGCGAAGGAATGCGCACAATAAGCGGCAGGATGGCGTTGTCCGATGCAATGGCTGCACTGATTTCCAGTCGGTTCGGACTGGCCGCGATTAAACGGTCGCCGTCCAAAGCTACCCATTGTCCGGCGTAGTCCTGCTTGTGTTTTTTGATCCACGCTCTTTCGCGCGTGTCGTCGGGCATTGGTTTGCAGGGCACGCGCTTGTCGAGCGGCGGTTTGGTTTTGGGCGATTCGGTTTGTTGAGTGAGCAGTTGATCCAAACGTGTGCGTTCGGCGGTCGGCAATTGTTCGATCAGCACCAGAATGTTTTCAGCGGTCAATGTGGACATGGTGGTTCTCCTTTCCGGGCGGATATTTTGAAGCGCGCAGGAAAAAAGGGCAAAGCCGTGGCTTTGCCCTATCAAGCTGAACTGAAAAGGAGAGTGGACGATCAGTTAGGTCGCGTCAGTTTGGCGGTTACGCTGTGATGCGAGACAGGTTGCCCGCCGTAATTCGGGCGCATGGTCAGTTCAATGCCCAGCGAACGCAGGTCGGCAATGAAACGCCGGACTTCAGCCAGCGCGAATTCGCGGAACTGCTCTTCCGTTTCAAAGCGTTCGCGCTGCTGCAACAGAAATCCCATCAATTCGCCATACCCTGTGCTTTCGTGACTTCCCATAAATTCCTACGGTTTGCTGATTGTCAGTGATTATTGAAAGGCGATTGGCCGAACGGTTCGGTCAATCGCCAGTCCTTGGTGATTAACATAGGAACAACATTTCGCGGTACTTTGGCAGCGGCCAGAGTCCGTCGTCAATGCTCAGTTCCAGTTTGTCGCAAGCGTCGCGGACGGCGGCCATCGCTTCGGATACGCCGTAAGCAAAGGTTGCGGCTTTGGCGTCCACATCATCCGTTTCGGCTTTTTCCAGCGAATGATCCAGCGCATCGAGCGCCGATTTCAGACCGACGATCAAACCGGCGAAGGCTTCCACTTCGGCGCGTTGAGTCGAAAGCACATCGCCTTTGATACCGGCGGCGGCCAGCGCCGCGACTGAGCCGGCAATCTGCGCTTGGTGTTTGAAGGCCGCAGGCAGAACCGCCGTGGCGGCGATTTCCTTGAGCGCGGCGACTTCGATTTCCAGGTCTTTGATGTACCGTTCGACTTCCAGGTGATAGCGCGATTCCAGTTCGTCGGCTCTGTAAACGCCGGAGTTGGTGAACAGCGATTTCACTTCGGCGGTTTTCAACTGCGCCAGCGCTTCAGGCGATTTGGCCAGATTCAGCAAACCGCGTTTTGCCGCTTCTTCCTTCCATTCGTCTGAGTAACCGTTGCCTTCAAAGCGGATGTGTTTGGTTTCGACGATGTATTCGCTCATGACTTCGATCACGGCTTTGTCGAAATCGCCTGTTTCCTTCAAAGAGGTTTCCAAACGACTCGCCATTTCGGCCAGAGCTTCGCCGACGGCTGCGTTTAGCGTGGCCATAGGCGTTGCGGTGGAAGCCGACGACGCGACGGCGCGGAACTCGAATTTGTTGCCGGTGAAGGCGAAAGGCGAGGTGCGGTTGCGATCCGTGTTGTCTTTGGCGATTTCGGGCAATTTGCCCAGACCCATCGAAATGACCTGTTTGGTTGAAGTCGAACCTTCCAAATCGCCGGCTTCTATGGCGTCCAGGATTTTGGTCAGCGCGTCGCCCAAAAAGACTGAGAGAATGGCGGGCGGCGCTTCGTTCGCGCCCAGACGATGGTCGTTGCCGGAACCCGCGATTGCCGCGCGCAAAGCGCCCTGATGTTTGTAAACGGCTTTCATCGTGGCCAACAAAAAGACCAGGAATTGCAGATTTTTTTCCGGTGTCGCGCCCGGTTCGAGCAGGTTTTCGCCTTCGTCCGTGGCCATTGACCAGTTGTTGTGTTTGCCGCTGCCGTTGATTCCGGCAAAGGGTTTTTCGTGAATCAGGAAGGCCAGATTGTGGCGTTTGGCCACTTGCCGCAGCATTTCCATCGTCAACTGGTTATGGTCGGTGGCGACGCTGACGGATTCGAAAATAGGCGCGGTTTCAAATTGCGCGGGCGCGACTTCGTTGTGGCGTGTTTTGACTGGAATGCCGAGTTTGAACAGCTCATGCTCGAATTCCTGCATGAAAGCCAGAATACGCGTTTTGATCGAACCGAAATATTGATCTTCCAGTTCCTGTCCTTTGGGCGGTTTCGCGCCGATCAAGGTACGACCGGTGGCGACCAAATCCGGGCGCAAAGTGTAGAAGGCTTCGTCAATTAGGAAGTATTCCTGCTCCGGCCCCAGGGTGGAGAACACGCGACTGGCATTGTTACCGAACAGTTTTAGCACTTTCTGCGCGTTCTGATTCAGGTATTCGTCCGAGCGCAAGAGCGGCGTTTTCTTGTCCAGCACCTGACCGTGGTAAGAAATGAAGACCGACGGAATGCACAAGGTTTTGCCGTTGGTGCTTTCCATAATGAAGATCGGTGTTGAAGGATCCCAGGCCGTATAACCGCGCGCTTCAAAAGTGGCGCGCAATCCGCCCGACGGAAAGCTGGACGCATCAGGTTCGCTCTGAATCAACTGGCTGGCGTCGAAACGCTCAATCGCCTGGCCATCGCCGTCAATCGTCAAAAACGAATCGTGTTTTTCGGCGGTGATGCCCGTGTTGGGTTGAAACCAATGAGTGTAATGGGTCGCGCCTTTTTCAATCGCCCATTCCTTGACCGCGTGCGCGACCGCAGCCGCGATGGATAAATCCAATTTATGGCCGCCCTTGATGGTTTTGACCAGCGATTTGTAAACGGCTTTGGGCAGTTTTTCGGCCATCACTTTTTGGTTGAAAGTGTTGCATCCGAAATAGTCCGAAGCCTTTTGTCCATTGCCAATGAAGCGCGGCGTGCGATTGCTGACTTCGGCAATCGCCCACAGTCTCCCCTGATTTCCTGTCGTACTCATGTTCTCTCCTAAATTGAAATTATTGAATCAACCGGCCTGACCTGGCCTGATCCTACGATTTTGAATAGCAAGCCGCTTGCCACTGCTAAAATCAGCGCGAAGGCGAATGAAAGTTGTTGAAACGATTGGGAAAAACCGGGTAGCGGTCGAATGCGGACATTTTAAGAGGCAGACAAAAATGTTGTTTGCTATAGTGCAAGGCTACAATTTTGTCTGAGGCGGTATTTTCAAAATCTTATGTCTTCAAAGGCGGCAATCAGCCTTTGAAGCGGTCGCAATCAATGTCGTATTTCTTCACTTTGTAACCGAGGATGCGTTCGGTGGTGTCGAGCATGCGCGCGGCACGGGCGCGATTGCCGCGCACGGTTTTCAGCGCATCCTGAATCAATTCTTTTTCAAAGGTGCCGACGGCTTGATCCAAACTGATTTTGGTGACAGTGCCGGAGCCTTCGGCGGTTTGCAGCGTCGGCGGCATGTGAAAGCCATGAATGACGTTGCCGTCGCAAACCAGCGTGGCACGTTCGACCACGTTTTCCAGTTCGCGGACATTGCCGGGCCAGTGGTAGCTCATCAACATATCAATGGCGGGCGTGGAAATGCGCTTGATGTTTTTGCCGCTTTGCCGCGCGTATTTTTCCAGGAAATGATCGGCCAGCAGTAAAATGTCCGTCTTGCGCTCGCGCAGCGGCGGCATGTAAATCGAAAACACGTTCAGCCGGTAATACAAATCCGAGCGGAAACGCCCGTCTTGCACGGCTTGTTCGAGTTCGACGTTAGTGGCGGCTATCAGGCGAACGTTGACCTTGATGGTTTCAGTTCCGCCGACGCGCTCGAATTCGCGCTCCTGCAATACACGCAGCAGTTTGACTTGCATGGCCGGCGACAAATCGCCGATTTCATCCAGGAAGAGCGTGCCGGCTTCGGCCAGTTCAAAACGTCCGCGTTTGCGAGCAATCGCGCCCGTGAACGCGCCTTTTTCGTGGCCGAAGAGTTCGGCTTCGATCAGGCTTTCGGGCAGCGCGGCGCAGTTCACCTTGACGAAGGGTTTGGCGGCGCGCGGCGAATTGTAATGAATGGCGTGCGCGACCAGTTCCTTGCCCGTGCCGGATTCCCCGCGAATCAACACGGTGGTGTTGGTGTGCGCGACCTGCGCGACCTGTTCGTAAACATCGCGCATTTCCTTGCTGGTGCCGATGATGTTGCGGAAATCGTATTTCTGCTGAAGCTCGCGTTTGAGCAGGGCGTTTTCGTCGGCCAATTGAGCTTTTTCCTGCCGCACCATCTGTGCCAACCGCAGACTTTGCGAAATCATGGAAGCGACGATGGTCAGGAACTTAACCGTATCGTCGTAATTGCGATTCGGTTTGTAAGGTTGCGTGATGGAAAGCGCGCCGGTGGTTTTGCGTCGGTCTTTGATCGGCACGCAGATGAAAGAGGCTTCCTGTCCAGGCGTGCTCTGGCGCGTGCGGTTCAAAAACATAGGCTCTTTGCTGATTTGCGGAACGATGATCGGCTTGCCGCTGGAAACCACTTTGCCCGTGATGCCCTCGTCCACTTTGTAACGCCCGCGCCGCCGTTCGCCTTCGCTCAACCCAAAGGAGTACTGAATTGAAAGCGAATTGTCGCTGTCTTCGAGCAGGGCGATTGCGCCGCGCTGCATGCCCAGTTCGCGATCCAAAATTTCCAGCACCTTTTCGACCGCTTCCCGAATGTTTAGCGTCGAACTCAGCGCCTTGCTGACTTCCAACAAGGCCGAAAGTTTTTTGATCTGAATAGTCTCTTCCATAACTCCAATTGTGGCTCTTTTTTTTCTGGCTGACAATTTTGTCTGACTGTAGGAGAAAGATAACATTTTTGTTTGTTTGGTTGAAAGGCTCCTCAAGCCGGATCGCAGCCAATTTGCGTGATTTCTTAACTTTGACAAGGGATTGCTCGATAGACAGAACAATCCAGCGCCGTTAAGATGCAAGCGCCGTACAAATCACGGAAAACCCCACATAAACGTCATTCATAACTGTCGCGATTCTGGGAGCGCAGTCCATCCAGGCTGAGGGGCGAAGATGGGCTTCAATTCGTTTTCCTCGCCAACTCCGAAGGCCGGAGGCATTGCGCTCCCAGGGTTGCGTTATCTTGAGGAGGAACCATGCCCAGAGGTGTGTTGTTAGCCGCGATGGCGGCTTTGGTATGTTTCGGTTTCGGCCCGGCGGCGTTGGCCGATGAAGTGAAATTGAAAAACGGCGACCGGTTGACTGGAACCGTCGTTAAATCGGACGGAAAGAGTCTGACCTTAAAAACGGAGTTCGTGGGAACCGTGACCATCGTTTGGGACGCGGTCGAACAGGTGACGACAACGCAGCCTGTTTACCTGAGTTTGAACAACGGGCAAATGGTGTCCGGCGTGGTGACGAGCGGCGCGGGGCAAGCGGGGCAATACGAAG
The DNA here is from genome assembly GCA_964603695.1 of uncultured Heliomicrobium sp. Lineage (GTDB taxonomy): Bacteria > Acidobacteriota > Blastocatellia > RBC074 > RBC074 > RBC074. The sequence continues at coordinate 173 of CAZRXE010001292.1, read as the reverse complement.
TCGCCACCAAAGACGCGGGCAAAATCGCCGTGGCCAAAACCGCCATCAAAGCCATTCGCAACGAAGACGAACAAAAAGCCTACCTGTCTGAAATTGATCGGGCGCGAAATCCCAGGTTGTTAGATCTGTGGGCGGGAACGTTCGACCTGGGTTACAGCCTGACGCGCGGCAAT
>CAZRXE010001291.1:0-3770 GCA_964603695.1 uncultured Heliomicrobium sp. | reverse complement strand
CCGGCGCGAGTCCCCAGGTTTCGGGTTTCACAACGTCATCATCCACGATCATCATCATCATCTCGTCTTGCGGGTAACCGGGAACTTTCTTCTTGTCCTCTTCCGACAGGGCGACGGCGGTGCGCTGTTTCTTGACCAGCGCCATTTGGCACTTTGGACACGAGCCGGCTTTACTCGATACGACTTCCGGATGCATCGGGCAGGCGAAGATTTCCTGCGCCTGTTGTTTCACCAACGTCATCTGGCACTTCGGACACTTGCCCTCTTTGTCGGATTTCACTTCGGGGTGCATCGGGCACGAATACAAACCGCCTTGCGTGGCGAGCGGAACTGGCAGCGTCGCCTTTTGCCCAACTGCGTGCGACGCGCTCTGCTCAGCGGTCGTCATTCCCATGCCGCGTCCAAAACCCGGGCCGAGCTCATCGCTCAGCGCGTGGCCCTGACGCACCACGCCCATCCCCTCTTCCATTCCCAGTCCGGTTTGCGAGCCGCTGCCGTGCGACATTGCCATCGGACCGACCATCGAAACCATCTGGTTCATCATGTGATGCGGCAGGTGGCAATGCAGCATCCAGTCGCCTTCGTACTGCGCGACGAATTCGACATCGCGCGCCTGCGCCACGCCGACAATCACCGTATTGCCCGGAAACCAGCCCGATTCCGGAATGCGCCCGCCTTCCGTACCGGTGACATAAAACTGATGACCATGCAGGTGAATGGGATGATGATCCATGCCGAGGTTGACGATGCGGATGCGCACACGCTCGCCCTTCTTCACAATCAAGGGCGTAGTCGCAGGCGCGGATTTGCCGTTGAGCGTCAGCCAGTTGAATTCCATCGCAAACGTATTCGGCACGTCGTTGTTCGGCAGCAGCGCCCAGCCCTGCAAGATCATGGCGAAGTCTTTGTCGCAACGCAGTTCGTGCGGCGTTTTGGGATGGATGACGAACATGCCGATCATGCCCAACATCTCCTGCATCGCGCCGTGGGAGTGGTAGAAAAACGTGCCGTGCTGATTGACCGTGAATTCGTAAATGAACACTCCGCCCGGCTCAACCATCGGCTGGCTGATGTAAGGCGTGCCGTCCATCTCGATGGGGATTTCCAGCCCGTGCCAATGCACCGTCGTCGCTTCCGGCAATTTGTTCTCAAAGATAATGCGCACGCGGTCGCCTTCGACGACTTCGATCATCGGCCCCGGCACGCTGCCGTTGTAACCCCACGCCCACATCTTGCGCGCTGGTCCCATGTGGGTTTTGGGCATAATCTCGCAATGCACCACTTCAGCGCGCAGATTGAAGACCTTCACGTTGCCGTCCATCGTGTATTCCAGCTTTGGCAAGTCGGGCGTCTGCACAGGCACGTACTGCCCAGGCGGCTGCTTAGCTTGTTCGGCCATCATCTTCGCGTGATCGTGATCAGGCTTTACGGCAGGCTTGTTCGTTTTCGGGTTTTCGGCCTTCGGCTTTTGTCCAGGCATTTTGTGACCTTCATGCTGCGCCGCCGCTGTGCGCCCTAACAAGAAGCTCGCGCCCAGCAAGCTCGACCCCTGCAAAAACTTCCTTCGCATCCAGTTCATGTTGTCCATCGTAACTACTCCTCAAATAGAAATGTCATCCTATGTTCAATCGCGGTCGTCCGGATTGGCCGAATTGCCGCCTTCCATCGTCATCCCGCCTTGGCCGCCCGGCGCATCAAGCGCCCCACTGAGCAGGTAGCCCCGCAGCAGGATCGCGTTCTCCCATGTGTTGACCAGCGCCTCGACATACTCGGCGCGCACCTGAAAGAGCGTGCGCTGGGCGATCAGCACTTGGGGATATGCCGCGGCCATCCCGCGAAAATTCCTGAGATAGGTGTCATAGGCGCCCTGCGCTTGTGGCACGATCTTTTGTTCGTACTGCGTTGCCACGCGCAGTGCATTCAGGTAGCTCCTGAAAGACGAAGCGAAGCGCGCGCGCAGCATCAACTCAACGCGCCGCACTTCACGCTCTGCCACCTCCTGCTCCGCCGAGGCTGCGGCGATCCCTCCCTGATTGCGATTCCACAGCGGGATTCGTAAACCGATCTCGACCTGTGCTTCCGGCCCCGTCCGGCGGCGTGAGGCAATCTCTGTCTCCAGCAGTTCGCGGTTGTAGCCCAATCCACCACGCAGAAACAGGTCAGGCGCGACTTCCGCTTTAGCGCGTGACAGAGAGGCTTTGGCGCGTTCCACCCCCGCCTGCGCCCGTTTAATCTCGGGACTATTGCTTACGAGTTGATTCAACAATGCCTCGCGTTCAAGTACGGGCAGCCCTTTAGCCAGTTCGCCGGCTAACGGTGTCGCCTTAAGAAAAGGATTGCCGATGACAGCGGCGAGTTCCTGCCAGACTTGTTCACGGTCGTTCTCGGCCATGATCAAGTCGAGTTCAGCGCGTTCGGCCTCAATCCCGATCTGCGCCGCATCAGGCCGGTCAGCTTGGCCGACGTTGAATAGCTCACCCGTTATCTTGACCGCTTCGCGTGCAAGCTTGGCGAGTTGCGTACGCACTTCGACGAGCTGCTGTGCGCCCAGCGCCCGGTAATAGAGAACCCTGACGCCGTTCAAAATGCGCTGCTTCTGCGCAGCGGCTTCCTGCTCGGACTGAACTTTCTCTTGCGCAAAGATACGGCGGCTCTTGCTCAGTTTGCCGCCGAGGGGAATCGTCTGCTCAATGAAGCCCAGGTGTTCACTCTTATCGCCAAAAGCTCGGAAGGCGAATTCCTCGCCTGTGTAGCCAATGATTGGGTTGGGCAGGAGCCCGGCCTGCACGCGCCTCCCTTCGGCGGCGCGGATGGCGGCTTCAGCCTGTTGAAGTGTCGGGTTGGCTTCCATCGCCATCCGCTCTAACTCTTCGAGCCGCAGCATCGGCCCTGTCGTAGATTGTTGGACGCTGACGGCCGGCGTCTGATGACCGGCATGTTCCCCCTGCTGTGAGGTCGGCTGTGGGGCCGGCTTCTGGGGTTGCTGCCGGACCGGCGTCTGCCCCTGATCCTGTATCAAATGCAACGCGGCGGAAGCTGTCCGCTGGGGTACGAATAAAACTGAAATAAACGCGAAAACCCCGGCCGCAGCCGCAAAGCGTAAAACTGCGCGGTTGCGCACAACTCGTGCCGCCCGCGTAAGGCCATTAGGCATGGCAATCCTCCCTATCGTTAGTTCTTTGTGTTGTCGTTTATGGGATTTGAGCCGATGGGCGCAGGCGTCGAATGGACACACTACGGCATGCTCAACAGAGGCTGATGAAGGGAGGAATTAAATTCTCAGGATTGAAAAAGCTGCATACCCGGGTGGCGACCTGAAGGGCTGATCCCGTGTTATCTGGCCGGCACGTTGGTCGAAAGGAAGTTGTGCCGAAGTGAACTGCAAGGCTGCGTGAACCGGCATCAAGTGATGCGCCGCTCCGACCGAATTTGCCGCTGGCGGCTTGGCGGCTATCGCATGTGAATGCGACAGGCAATCGGAAGAATGATCGCGCTTTTGCGGCCAAGGCGCGGATTGGCTCTCTGATTCTTGCTCCGGCTCGCTTTGATGACAGTGACCAGCTTTAGATGAATGGGTTGGGACGTTATACGAAACCCAATGCTGCCCTAACTGAGAAGCACAACTCAGATCGCACAATTGGGCGAAAAATACCCCCGCGCCCAGTACGAGCGTCATCAGAGTGGTAATGATTGGCTTCGTAGCATTCATTCGGCGGCGATTGTAGCAGCCGGTCGGGGGCAGCGCAATGAAAGCGGGTGATACCCTACCC
>CAZRXE010001290.1:0-1895 GCA_964603695.1 uncultured Heliomicrobium sp. | reverse complement strand
GGTGTACGCATGACGCGGCAACCTTCGTAGCGTTGTCTGACATCGGCAACGAGGGGTTGCAGATGAGCCACACAAAATTCACCTAATCGCTCATCGTCCATCTGCCAAAATTCGCTGTCTTTTTCGCACCCGATATCAACCGTGATAATGGTTTTGCCAGTAGGAGCAAGCCAAGGCATGGAGAGAGGCGTTTCGGTTAAGCGGAAGAAGGGAAACTGCTTTTCCGGTGTCCAGGTCACGACATCCGGTAACAATCCACGCCCGTTCAAACGCAAATTGACGAACACCATCGGGCGGTAACGAAACCGCGTCAGATAGTCCAGATGATTTGTACCTTCGATCAGTTTCCCTAAGACGTTAATCGGTGCTGTGCTAATGACGGCAAAGGCTTCGATTTCGCGCCCATTCGCACGAACGCCCGTCACTTTGTTGTCATCAACCAAAATCTTTTCTACTGGAGATTCAAGTTGAATCACACCGTGCAAATCTGCGGCTAATGCCTGGCACAAAGTCCCGATGCCGCCTTCAGGATAAACGTGATAGACACTCGCATTTTCCGGGAGTTCGCGGCTGTACCCACAAGAAACGGCACGGCGCGTCAGACGAGAGGCCAGCTTGAGCCAGAGCGTTTGGGCGATGCTATTCGCAATGCCATCCCCCACAGCCGGAGAGAGTTGCTCGGCGGCTGCGCCAGACCAGGCTTCGGTCAATGGAATTGCCACTTCATCCGCTAAGGCACGTCCGTAACTAGCACGAAACCATTCTGCGGCAGAGGTGGGTTTTCCCTGAGAAAAATTCAATTGTGAAATAATTCCACCCGCAACAATGCGTGGGACACGCAACAAGCCAAACGGATAACTATAAGATTTTCCCCCCAGCCAAACCGTTTCGGCGTAATGACGCACTGTGCGACATTTGTCCAAGATGCCGACCGCTTTCGCCAACCGATTGGTAATAAAATGCGCGCCGAAATCGTAAGTAAATCCGTCTTCGTCGTGAAAACTTTGGCAGAGTCCTGCAATCTTGTTACCCGCTTCAAATAAAAGCACGGGGACATTGTTTTGGTGTAAAAAGTGGGCGGCAGTCAGGCCAGCCAAACCAGCACCAAGAATTACGACAGGCTTATGGGTAGATACTTTCATAGCGGTTCCGTAGCGGGACGCTTGAGTACGGCGTTGAGCAATGCGCCGCGTCCGGCAAGATTGTGTAAGGTGTCAAAAATGGTGAACGCGCCGAGCGCAAGGGGAGATTTCAAACTAAACAGTTCAACCAACCATGACGGTGCATTGCGATCCGCCAAAGCATTTCGCACGGAGTAAGTCCAATTCACGGGACTCACTTGGGTCGTCACCTTCTCGACCTCGAAGCCCGTTTTCTCTGCCAGTTTGTGCAGCGTGTGCGGATTGAAGAGATTCCAGTGGCGCGGAAAATGATAGCCGCCCCAATGACATTTCTTGAAAAGACGAAAATCCAGCGAATCGGTGTTATCCGTGACGATGACAAGACACCCGCCTGGACGCAACAATTTCCGCACGTCGGCGAGCAGTTGTGGCGGTGAAGCCAAATGCTCAATGGTTTGTAGCGAAATCGCCAGATCGTAGGTTTCTTGCGGCAAAGCAAGCTTTTCGAGTAAGCCGTGATGAATTGTTAAGCCTTTGCGACGCGCCATTGCCACCGCCCGTTCGTCGGCATCTACGCCTTCCAACTGCCAAGTCTTGGGGCCAAAATCCTTCAGGATTTCGAGGTGAAAACCATCGCCGCAACCAATGTCAATAATGCGCGCGGATGCGGGCAAGCCTTCACACCAACGCAATAGACGCCGAGCTTCGAGCCGTCGCCGCACTTGGAATACAAAGCCGAACTCTGTTTCAGAAAAGGCAAAAGCGTGATAGCTG
>CAZRXE010001289.1:0-3520 GCA_964603695.1 uncultured Heliomicrobium sp. | reverse complement strand
CAAGGTGAGTGAGGCACCTTGAGCCTCTCTCCTTTTATGGGGGTAATAACACCTGTCATAATTTCACGCGGTTCTCAGAAAGTATTCTGACCGAGCATCACTTCTGAAATTTTCGTAGCAAGCCCAGATGCGCAGCACTTTAGCATCGTTCCTTCGCAGCGTAGCGGATTTGCCTATGGTCAGGGTTATTCTGCTCATCATTTCGATCCTTTCTGTTTTTAGCCATGTCTCCAGAAAAAAAACGCAACTGGAAAATCATTCGATTACCAGTTGCGTTTGACGTTACTTACTTTCGCTGGCTTTAGAAAAGCAGTTTCAGCCCGAACTGAATTCGGCGCGGACTTTCCGCCGAAAGCACGCGGCCAAAGGACGGCGAGCCGACGAAGTTATCCGGCAAGCCGAAGTTCGGATGGTTGAACAAGTTGAAAAACTCTGTGCGGAATTGCACGGTCAGGCTTTCCTTGATCGCTGTGTTTTTGACCAGCGAGAAGTTCACGTTCTGGTAGTCGTCGCCATCCAGAATGTTGCGCCCGGCGTTGCCAAAGCTGCCGAAGGGCGGAAACGCGAACGCAGACGTGTTGAACCAGCGTTCCACCGTCGGATTGTCCAACCTGCCTTGGCCGACTAAATTGGGGCGGTCGTTGCCCAAAAAGCCTAGGTTCGAGATGCCCGTGTTGCTGTTGTCGAATTCCGGCAGCAAGGCCACTGTGAACGGCCGTCCGGTTTGCAGCGTAACGACGCCAAAGGTTTGCCAGCCGTCCATCAAGGTTTTCGCTGCGCCGTTCAGGTTTTTGCCGAAAGGCAGATCGTAGGAATAACTCAGCGAAAAACGATGGCGCACGTCAAAGCCGGAGCGCCCGCGTTCGGCGGCCAGATTGAAACTGTTTTGCGGATAATTCGGATCGCCTGTGCTGGCAAAGACGCCCGAAGCGTTATCAATCGCTTTGCCGAAGGTATAAGCGCCGAGCAGCGACAGGCCGGAGCTTAAGCGTTGTTGCAATCGCGCTTGCAGGCTATGGTAATTCGAGGCGGCACTGCTTTCCTGTTGCGTGATTTCGCCGAAGAGCGGATTGCGCGGCAAATTCGGGAAGCGCAAGCTAGGCGTAGGTTGATTGATGTCGCGCGAAGCCAGCAGCTTTGTGCCTTTCGATCCGACATAAGCGACTTCGGCCACGGTGTTTGTACCGAGTTGCTGTTGAACGCTCAGGTTCCAGTGCTGCGTGTAAGCCGTGCGCAGGTTCGGATCGTAAGCGAAGGCAGACGGCGCGGACTGGCTGGGCGTGTTGAACGGAAATGGATTGAAGACCGTCAGCGGCGCTTGTTCCGATTGGAAGTAAAACCGGAAGTCGTAATACGGCGCGTTGAAATACAAACCTTCGCCCGGTGCCAGCGGCGATTGATCGTAATAAACGCCGTAACCTGCGCGCACCACCGTCTTGCTTTCCGGCCCCACGGCCCAGGCCGCGCTGACGCGCGGCGCGAAGTTATTTCGATCCGGTTCGTAACCGCCGCGCGGAATGCCGTTCGTGCCGACTTGTGCCAGCCTGCCGGTCGCGGGGTTGTAAATGTTGGCGCGGTCTGTGGTGTCTGCCGGCGGCGAGTTGTATTCGTACCGCAAGCCAAGCGACAGGGTCAGCCGCTGCGTCAGGCGGAAGCTGTCATTGACGAACAGGTTGTAGCTCTTCGTCCGCAAATGCTGGGCGTTGTCCAGCCGCGCGCCGCCCGTCACCAGCGGCAAGCCGAGCAACAGATTCGCCAGCGAATTGCCGGTGATGAACGGAAACACGGTCGGTTGACCGTTCGGCAGCACGAAGGAAACCTGGCTGGGGAACACCAGCAGGCCGCGCGATTGCACGTCGCGGAAGGCGTTCTGTTGCGTGTAGCGGAAATCGAAACCGAACTTCACGAGATGCGAACCGCGCGCATAAGTTGCCGTGTCGAGGAACTGAAAGACGTTGGTCGTGCTGTCTTGCGGGTTGTTGTATTCCTGCCCCAGCGGCGAAAAGCCCGTCACGCGAATGAAGCTCAGCCCGAAATCGCGCGGGTTGTTGGAAAGCTCCGGCAGGCCGACTTGTTTGTTGATGCTGACGCCGGGATTTTCCGTCAGCACCTGGTTGCCGATGCGGCTGAAAGCCACGCGCACGTCGTTGATGAAGCGCGGCGAAAAGGTGTGGTTTTCATTGAGCATCAGGTTTTGCCCGCGCCGCAGCACTGTGTTGCCGTAGCCGGGCACGAAAACCTGCGTCACGCCGGAGTAAGGTTCGAACAGCGTGCGGTCGTTGAAACTGTAGCGTGCGGCGAATTGCGAATCGTTGTTGATCTTGTGGTCAATGCGCAGGTCGAACAGATCGTTGCGGTCGCGCTGCACGGGCGAAGCGGCAAAGTTCTGTCCCGGCACGTTGCGATTCGGCAGCGGATAGAGCGCCGCGATTTTTAAGCCGATGGGATTCAAGGCTTGCGCCGGAATCACGCCGCCGGGAAACGGTGCGCCAACACCGGGAATCAGCGGTTGTTGCGCAGCGGGCAATTGCGAAAAGTCTCCCGCGCGTTCGCGCGCCGTCGGCACATTGGCCAATCGCGTGATGCCTTCGCGTCCGCGCAAACCTTCGTAATCGCCGAAAAAGAAGCTGCGGTCTTTGATGACGGGGCCGCCGAAGCTGAAGCCGAATTGATTGCGCCGGTATTTCGGATCGCCTTGATCGGCGGGCGCGAAATAGTTGCGCGCGTCCAGCGATTGATTGCGGAAGAATTCATAGGCTGTGCCGTGAAAGCCGTTCGTGCCGGATTTCAACACCACGTTGACCTGCGCGCCCGCGCTGCGTCCGAGCGAAGCGTCGTAGGCGCTCGACAGGACTTCAAATTCGCGAATGGCGTCCACTGGCGGTTTGACGCCGAAAGTGTTCAGCTTCGGGTCAACGTTGTAAACGCCGTCGAGCAGGAAGTTATTGGCGTCTTCGCGCGAACCGTTGATGGTGAAAGCGAAATCTCCACGCGCCGACCCGGCGGAACCTTGCGGCGCAGGCGCTGCGCCCGGAACCAGCAGACTCAGTTCCAGAAAGTTGCGCCCATCAAGCGGCAATCCTGTGACTTGACGGTTATCAATTACTGCGCCGAGCGAGGCGTTGTCATATTTCAAAGGACTGGCAGCGTCCGCGACGATGACGGGGGCAATCGTTGCACCGGCAATCTCAAGCCTGATGTCTAATCGTGCGTCTTGATTGACGCGCACAATCAGTTGGTCCGAGAATTTTTGAAAACCATTTTGTTCGACCATCAATTTGTATGTGCCCGGTCGTACCAGCGAGAAAACATAGTCGCCGCGCCCGTCGCTGACAGCTTCTCTGACTTCATTTGTGTCTTCGGAAACCAAGCTGAGTTTTGCGCCCGCGATACTTGCGCCTTGCGGATCGGTGACGCGCCCGCGCACCGTACCGCGATAATTCTGTGCCAGCCCAAACGAAGACAGGCAGAGCAAACTTAAAATGATTCCCAGTCCGAATCTGAATTTCACGATGAACCT
>CAZRXE010001288.1:0-10481 GCA_964603695.1 uncultured Heliomicrobium sp. | reverse complement strand
TTTCGGCTTCGCTGCCGGGAAAGAAAAACGCCGAAGCGCGCTGCCCTTGTTTTTCCGCCGTCACCCAGATCGGTTCGCCCAGCCACCAACGTCCGTTTTGGACTTCTTCGCGCTTGCTCATGCTGAACGTGTCATTAAATTCCGGCGCGTAAATCGTGTTGGCGACGATGCCGTTGTGATCCGGGTAAAGCCCCGTCGCGATGGCGTAATGATTCGGAAACGTCAGCGAAGGAAAAGACGGCGTCATCCATTTCGCTCGGACCCCCTGGTCGGCCAACATCTTCAAGGTCGGCGCGGGATACTTTTCCAGATAATCCGGGCGAAAACCGTCTAGCGAAATCAGGATGACGGTCGGTTTCAGGTCGTTGATCGGTTTCGGTCTGGATTGAGCCGCTGCCGACAGTCCTATGATCAGCAGCACAAGCAGGGTCGGGAAAATACGATTCATGGAGTTTCTCTCTTTGGATTTCCTATTTCGTTTTGCTTCTCATTCGTCATAAGCGCACAAGTAGATTGTGGAGTCGTAATCCACCAAGCCAATTTTGAATTGTCTTAACCAGCCCTGGCGACCAAGCAGGTTTCGACGAAGTCCGGGTTCTTTGGCGAAATAGGCAAATGATGGGAAGGAATAATCGAAGGTGTGAATAACAACTTCGTGGCCGAAAGCTTCAAGTCGCCCTCCCAATGAATCCAACAGAATGGGCAGGCCGTCCTCAACTTCGATGTCGAGGGCATAAGCAATTTCGTTACCGAAAAGACAAACCTCCGAACCGGGATCAACTTTGGCGGTTGTGGGAATGCTTAGGTTGCCATGCTGCAACTTGACGGGAATCGTAATGCCGTTGGCGTCGTTGGGATAGTTGTAGAAAAGCTCAAAGGTGAGGTTAAACGGCATGGTTTTTAGACTCGGACGAATGGCCGTTCGGGCGTTGGTTCGCAAAAGTGCAAGAGCGGTTCCGGCGCGGCATCGGCTCCGGCCAATTTCAAAACTTCCTTGAAGTCAGTGCCGTGCGCCACTAACCGATCTCCATCCAGCGCCACCCACTGATTGGCGTATTGGTCGGCGTGTTGCGCAATCCAGCCCATTGACTCCAATTGCTTGCGCGTGGACTCCGAAAAAACCTGGTCGGAAAACGGCTTGCCGGATTCAGCAGGCTCCGCGGAGCCTCGCCCGTTGATGAGCAGCGCGCCCAGCCGACGTTTTTCTTCCGGCGGCAACGTGATTGCCTGTTCATAAATTGATTCAACCGCAGTTTGTGACATGCAGACAGCCCTTGTTCGGCAGACAGCCCTTGTTCGGAAAAATCGAAAGCGTTCGTGCGTAGCGCAGTATAACTCCGAGCTTGCGAGGAGCCGCAAGCAGGTTGTCGGTTACACCAACAATTGGGGCGGTGAATATTCAGAAAAGCGGTTTGCGCACCGCCGGCGCGCAAACCCTGTACGAGAAGCGACCGAACTGCCTACCGCTCCACCGCCCGCCGCAAAATGCTGACGACTTCGCGCCCGCCAAACGAAGTTTCCGCCACGGTGATGCCGCAAAATTGAAAGCCATCACGTCCGGCGGAATTCAATTCTTTTTCCATTGTCGAAGTGCGGCTGGTCGCTTGCAGCCGGTATTCGTACTTGGTCTTTGTGTTATCGGAGCGTTCCAGAATGACTACGACTTCGCGACCGCCGAAAGCAGAATCGTAAATCGTTTGTCCGACATACGCGAACCCTTCCTGCCCGGCGGCGCTCAGTTCCTTGCCCATCGTCGAAGTTTTTCTTGTGGCGAGCAGTTTGTATTGAAACCGCTGCGCGCTTGCGCCGGATTTGCGCGACAGAATCACGACGATTTCATTGCCGCCACCGGCGGTTTCGCCGCCCATCGTGCCTTCAAAATGAAAGCCATCGGCGGCGGCCTGGTTCATTTCCTTTTCCATTGTCGAAGTCTTGTTGGCGGCCAACAGTCTGTATTCAACCGCATCGTTGCCGGACCGCGCTTGTGAATCAGCCGGATTGTTGAACAGACACAGCAACAGGGTGCAGATCATCATCAGCATAAAAATTCCTCCAATTGGTTTTGTTCGGATTTACTCAAGAGGGTTCGAGTCGCGTTACGGAACGCCTGCTTCGGGAGTTCTTGCGAAATTGGAACTGCCCGGCACGTCCGGGCGTCTAGGCCGGCAGTTTGCGATAGCGCCGCGAATGTCTCAACGGCAAATTTTGAGAGACTCGAATAAAACACTTTGGTATTCTCCGGCAATGAAACGACAAAGCTTGCACCCAAACGGCCCGGCCAATCACGAACACGCCCTGCAATTGTTCACGCGAAAACTTTCCACGTTGCTCACGCTCAAACATTTTCTGACGCTGGCGACGCTGTGGTGTTTCGCCTGGGGAACACTGGCACTGGCCTTGCGCGCGGGGCTAGGGACTTCGGGCAAAACCCTGCTGTGGGGCGCGGCTGGAATCGCCGCCGCGCTGATCGCCGCCGTCGCGCTGGCCCGCAAGCAATTGCCGGCAAGCTCCGCGATTCGCTCCTTGATGGACAGGCAAAATGAATGCGGAGGTTTGTTGATGGCGGCGGCGGAAAGTCCCCTCGGCGAATGGCAGTCGCGGGTGGGCGAACTGCGTTTGCCGCAATTGCGCTGGCGCAGCGCACGCGCCTGGAGTTTGTTGGCCGCCTCACTCGGTTTTGTCGCCCTCAGTTTGCTGGTTCCGGTTCGCTTTGCCGCGATGAATGCCGGGCGAACGCTGGACGTCCACAAGGAAGTCGAAAATCTGACCGCTCAAATCGAAACGCTTAAAGAAGAGCAGTTGCTGGCCGCGGCCAAAGCCGAAGAGTTGAAGGACAAACTAGATCAACTCGCCGCCGAAGCTTCCGGCGAAGACCCCGCTAAAACCTGGGAAGCGCTGGATCATCTGACCGATTCCGTCGAAAAAGCCGCCAAAGACGCCGCCGCCAATGCCGCCGACAAACAGCAACAATTGGAAAAAGCCGAAGCTCTGGCCGAAGGTTTGATGGCAGGCGGCGACCAAATGAACGCCAAACTGATGACCGAAGCCATGCAAACGCTTTCATCAATGATGCAAGGCGCGATGAAGGAAAACGAAGCTCTGGAAAAAAGCCTTTCGCCGGAAACACAGCAGGCCTTGAAAAACGGCTCGCTCAGTAAAGAACAGTTGAAGGAAGTCGCCGGCGCGCTCAGCCAAAACAAACAGAAGCTCAGTCAGCAAATGTCCAAGCTTGGCCAAAACGGCCAGATCAATCCGAATGCGCTGAAAGGCGGCGCGCAATCGCAAAAGCGCGACAATTCCAAACTGTCGCAGTTTCTGAAAGATCATCAGCAGGAAATGTCCGTTGAAGACGCCGTCGGCCAATGGTGCGAAGGCGGCAATGACGGTAAAGGCGGCGTAGATCGCGGACGCGGCGACGCGGCAATGACCTGGACGGAAGGCTCGGACGAAAAAAACGCCAAGTTCAAAGAGAAGACCTTGCCGCCCGCCGCCGTCGCCGGGTTGCAAGACAGCCAGATGGTCGGCCTGAGCGCCGCCGCTCCCGAAGTTCAAAAAGGAAATCTGGCCGCCCACGGCGCGTTGAATCAAACGGCTTCAGGCGGCGGATCGGCTTATACGCAAACCATCCTTCCCAGGCACAAAGGCGCTGTGAAACGTTACTTTGATCGCAAATAGTGGCTGGTAGCAAAGGCCAACCACCAACCACCAACCACTAACCACTAACAATGCAAACTCAATCCATTCTCCAACCCGAAGAAATCAATCCGGCCATCGAACTTGCCAACCGCGTGCTGGCGCAACTCGACCGCATTTTATTGGGGCGCACGGAACTGCACAGAATGGTGCTGACGGGCATTTTCAGTCGCGGACACATCCTGCTGGAAGGCTTGCCCGGCGTGGGCAAAACCGCGCTGGTCAAGGCGCTGGGCGATTTGCTCGGCCTGGAATTCAAGCGCGTACAGTTCACGCCGGACCTGATGCCGAGCGACATTCTAGGCACGCACATCTTGCAGGAAAACGCCGAAGGCCGCCGCGAGATGGAATTTCACAGCGGGCCGATTTTCACCAATCTGCTGTTGGCCGATGAAATCAACCGCGCCTCGCCAAAAACGCAATCGGCCTTGCTGGAAGCGATGCAGGAACGCGCGGTGACTTTGCTGGGGGCAACGCGGCAACTGCCCGATCCGTTTTTCGTGCTGGCTTCGCAAAACCCGATTGAACTGGAAGGAACTTACCCGCTGCCCGAAGCGCAACTGGATCGTTTTCTGTTCAAGCTTAACGTCGGCGGTGCGGACGTGGAAACGCTCGATCAAATCATTTCCTCACGCCGTCGCGGCCAACCGCCCCAACCGGAGTTCACAGTTTCCGCCGAACAGTTGCAGCGGATTTTCGCGGCGATGGATGGAATGTATTTGCCGAAGCCCGTCTCGCGCTACATCTCGCGCATCGTCGCCGCCACGCACGCCGATTCGCCTGAAGCTCCCAACGAAGTGAAAAGCTATGTCGCTTATGGCGCTTCGCCGCGCGCGGCGATTGCAATGGCCGAAGCCGCGCGCGCTTACGCGCTGTTGGCCGGGCGTCCGACGGTCGGTTTTGAAGACGTGAAAGCCGTCGCCGCGCCGGTGCTCAATCATCGGCTGGTGTTGAATTACAAAGCCAAATTCGACGGCTTCACGCCGATGGCACTCGTCGCCAAGTTGCTTGCCGGAATTGACGAAACCGGCATCAAACTGCCCAGCGATTTTGAATTGGCCAAATAAACTGTGGGACAGGCTTGCCGCCTGTCTACAATGCCGACAGGCCGCAAGCCTGTCCCACAATCTCAGAAGAGGTGAATATGGAAGCCAACAGATTCTGCCGCCTCAGTATTCGATTCGGCTACTTGCTCCTGATTGCCTTTGCGTGCCTGCTTTCCGCCCGCGCGCAAGACACCATTTACGGCGACGTTTCCATTCGCGTCGAGCAGCCGCAGACTACCGAAGTCGGCTACGGTTACGGCGAATACCGTGCGTTCATTGCCAACGCTTCGCCGTCAAAATCGCACCGCATCGTAATTATTTTGCAGTTCGGGGAGTACGGCTCCGGCGGGCAGGGCGTCAAAGAGATTCGCCGCGCAGTCGAACTTGCCCCGAACTCCAAAGCCACCCTTTCGATGTTTCTGCCGATGCTGTCGCCGACCTACAGCGCCGAAGTCGAAATTGACGGCCAGCGTCAGCGTGAAACCGTGGCGATGTTCAATCGCCACGGCGTGCTGGATACGGGCGACCGCAAGTTCGGTTTGTTGCTCAGCCCGCAAATCCTGAAAAGCGGTGTGACCGGCAGTGGTAATTTCGAAGCGGCATTCAAGCTTCCCAGCAGCGACAAGCTGGCGGCCACGCAAGCGCCGGAGTCGCCCGTTGCGGAATGGAGCGGCAATTGGCTGTCGTATGCCCGCTATGATGGGGTGCTGATTTCAAGCGGCGAATTGGACGCCGCGCCCGAAGCGGTTCGCACGGCACTGCTGCGCTACGTTGAACGCGGCGGCGCGTTGATGGTGGCGGGCAATTGGCAGGTTCCGGCGCAATGGCAAGCTCACCACGGCTTCATCACGAATGACGAACTCAAAGACGAAAAGGAAGAAACTGATTCCGACGGCACTGTCACGATCCCACTTCCTCCTCCGACGGGAGCCAGTGCCACAACCCCGCCTCCATCGGTTCCAAAATCATCCTTTTTGCCAATTGCGACGCAGGCCAAAGCCGTCACGGACTTGCACGTTTATTTCATAGGCTTCGGCACGGTAACCGTTACCGGCAGCGTTGATCCCAACCGAATTGCGGCCAACCAGTGGAACTGGATGAGCCGCAATTTCCCTGCTTCCCGAGCACCTGAAAACGAATCCTACTCGGTCGCCGATCTGAACCGGACGTTTCAGGTGGTCGAACGGTTCGGCGTGCCGGTGCGCGGATTGTTTCTATTGATGTTGTTGTTCGTGATCGTCATCGGGCCGGTGAATTTAATCTGGCTGGCCAAACGCAAGCGCAAAATCTGGTTGTTATGGACGGTTCCCGCCGTTTCGCTGCTGACCTGTTTGCTGGTTTCGGGATTTGCCTTGTTCGGCGAAGGCTGGAGCGCCACGGCGCGCACCGAAGCCCTGACCATCCTGGACGAAACCGCGCATCGCGCCACGACCATTGGCTGGACGGGGTTTTATTCGCCGGTCACGCCCAGCGAAGGGCTGCACTTCACAACGAACACCGAACTGATTCCGCAATTATCGGAAAGCTATTCGTACCAGCGACGCCCGGCGGAGCGCACCATTGATTGGACGAACGACCAGCATTTGAGCGCAGGTTGGGTGACGGCGCGCGTGCCGGCCTTTTTCAAATTTCGCAAAAGCGAAACCCGCCGCGAACGCCTGACGATTCGCCTTGAAGCCGGCGCGGTGTCGCTGGTCAACAGTCTGGGCGCGGACATCAGTCAAGTCTGGTGGGCGGACGCCGAAGGCAACATTCATTCAGCCACGAACATTCCCGCCGGCGCGCAAACCAAACTGCAAGCCACGAGTTTGAAAGCTTCGGCGGAAGCGTCGCGACTGCGCGCGGCTTTCAGCGAAGACTGGCTGGAACAGTTCAAAGCCTTCACCGAAAAGCCGCAGGAAGTGTTGATGCCGAACAGTTATCTGGCCGTGCTGGAAGCAAGTCCGTTTGTCGAAGAAGGCTTGAAAGGCGTCAAAACGCGCAAAGCGCGCAATCTGGTTTACGGCATCGCGGCGGGAGGCAGCCAATGAAAGTTGAAGTTCTGAATCTGACCAAACACTTCGGCAACACACACGCCGTGAACGACGTGTCGTTTTCGTTCGCGTCGGGGCAGGTCGTTGGATTCGTCGGCCCGAACGGCGCGGGCAAAACAACGACGATGCGGATTCTGGCGACACTGGACGAACCGACTTCCGGCGAAGCGCGGATTGACGGCGTGTCCGTGGTCGAAGAGCCGGAGCGCGCGCGGCAACTGGTCGGCTACGTGCCGGATTCGTTGCCCACGCACCGGGACATTTCGGTTCACGAATACCTGGACTTTTTCGCGCGCGCTTATGGATTGAAAGGCCGGCAGCGCGAACAAACCGTCGAAAGCATAGAAGAATTCACGAACCTCAGCGGCATTCGCGACAAGATGCTGGTGGCGTTATCCAAAGGCATGAAACAGCGCGTGACGCTGGCGCGTGCGCTGTTGCACGATCCGCCGGTGTTGATTCTGGACGAACCGGCGGCGGGGCTGGATCCGCGCGCGCGCATCGAACTGCGCGAATTGCTGCGCGCGCTTTCCGGACAGGGCAAAGCGATTTTGATTAGTTCGCACATCCTGACCGAACTGGCCGAAATCTGTGACGGGGCAATCATCATCGAACACGGCAAGATTTTGATGGCCGGCGGCATAAGCGATTTGCTGACCGACAACGTGCCGCGCCGCACCGTGCTGATTCGCGTGCTTGAACGCCAGGAAGAGTTGCACCGCGACCTGCTGCAAATGCCGCACATTGAAAGCGTCCGCCTAGCCGGCAGCGAAGTCGCGGCGGAATTGAGCGGCGCGGATGAAGTTTGTTCAGACGTGCTGGCCGCCGTCGTCGCGCGCGGCTATCGCGTAGTCGAATTCAAACAGCAACGCGCCAACCTGGAAGAATTGTTCATGAATGTGACCAAAGGAGTTGTGCAATGACCTCGGAAACCACACTCACGCCCATCGCTCCGCCCAAAGAACCGCTGACCGCGCGCATCGGCGATTGGATGAATCCGATTGTGGTCAAAGAACTGCGGCAGGCCGTTCAAAGCCGTTTCGTCGTGGCGGCGCTGCTGATTTTGCTGACCATCCAAATCGCCGCCACGGGCATTTATTTGCTGGCGGCGCGCGACCCGCTGAACAATTTCGATACCGGACGCTACGTGTTCATGGTGCTGTTCGGCATTTTGCTGGCAGTCGGCATGTTGTTCGTGCCGCTTTACAGCGGCGTGCGACTGGCGGCGGAACGTTCGGAAACCAATCTCGATCTGCTGTTCATCACCACCATCAAACCGCGCAGCATCATTGCCGGAAAGCTGCTGGCCGCCGTCGTACTGACGGTGTTGATTTTCAGCGCCTGCTTGCCGTTTTTGACCTTCACTTATTTTCTGCGCGGGATTGATCTGCCTTCGATGGCGGTGGTGCTGGTGTTGGGTTTTGCCGTGGTGTTGCTGTGCGCACAAATAGCGATTTTCATCGCCTGTTTGCCGGTCAATCGAGCGTTCAAATTCATGCTCGGGTTGTTGATGCTGGTATTTTTCGCCGTTGGCTATTTCAGCACGATGGCCGGTGCCAGCCAGATGTTTTTTACAGGCATCGGCAGCCGCCTGGGCGAAGCCGATTTCTGGCAATGGGTGGGCATCTTCGCGCTGAACTTCGCCGGATTGCTGGGACTGTTGTTCGTGCTGTCGGTGGCGCTGATTACGCCCGCGTCGGCCAATCGCGCGCTGCCGGTGCGGCTGTACCTGACCATTTTGTGGTTGTTGGGCGCGGCGGCGGCTCTGACCGGCAGCCAGGTGGAGCGCACGCACGATCCGGTAATTTTTTGGCAAGGGGTATTCAACGCAATCTTCGCGCTGGCGCTGTTTGTCGCCATCAGCGAACGCGACCAGGCAGGCCGCCGCGTGCTGCGCGATTTACCGGCGTCCGGGTTGAAAAGCCCATTGGCGTTTTTGTTGTTCAGCGGCGCGGCCGGCGGGTTGCTGTGGGCGAGCGTGATGATCGCAGCCACTTACGGCGTGTGCTGGATGTGGTGGACGTTGTTTCCGAATTTTTCAGACCTGGGCGATTTCGTCGGAGCGACGCGCTGGTTCGCAGTGATGAACCTGTACCTGTACGGTTACGCGCTGGCCGGTGCGCTGTTGCGGCGGCATTTGCTCGGCAGACTGCCCGCGCGATGGACGTGGCTGCTCAGCACGATTCTTGTGGTGCTGGGTTCAGTTGTGCCGTTCGCTTTCGGCGCAATGTTTTTTATGGGCAATCAATGGTGGAGCGAAACTTACGGAAAATGGCTGGTCGGCAATCCCTTCGCCTGGGACGTGGAGGCGCATCGCGAACTTTACCTGAGCGTCAGCGCCGCCGCCGCCGTGCTGCTGACGGCACTGACCCTGCCGTGGTTTCTGGAACGGGCAAATGCTTTTCGAGCGGAGGTGCCGGGCGAAACCTCTGAAAATAATCTTTAAGCCTGGAGCGACTACGAACGTTTGTGTAGTTGGTCATAATGCCAGACTTTCGCGAACGTCCATTCGCGCCTGGCCGTGGTGGTGGAAATGCTCAGAGCTTGCGCGGTTTCCTCTTCCGTCAGCCCGCCGAAAAAACGCAATTCCACTACCTGACAGGCTCTGGGGCGGAGTTTTTCCAAATCCTGCAAGGCATCGTCCAGCGCCACCAAGTTGGGATTGCTCAACGGAGACAAAAACGCCGCTTCTTCCAGCGGTAGATTGTGCGCGCCGCCGTCACGTTTGGCGGCGGCGGCGGCGCGGGCGTGGTCAATCAGAATGCGCCGCATCTGCCGAGAAACCACGACAAAAAAATGCGCGCGGTCTTGCCAGTCAATGTGACCTTCTCCGAACGGCCGCAGGTAAACTTAGTTGACCAGCACCATTGCCTGCAACAACGGACTGCGCCGTTCGTGTTTGAGATGACTTTGCGCCAGACGGCGCAAATCCTGGTAAAGAAACTCGATCAATTCGCCGTGCGCACGCGAATCGCCTCGGCGCGCATCGGCCAGCAATACTGAAAATCTGGAATCAGGCATAAGGCATCCAAAAGCCAAAAGAATGACTCAGGAAGTACGAAGCGTGTGGATGTCGGCAGAACGCCGCGAGACATAACACAAGGCCTGACAAAATACTGAGCCGGCAATGACCGAATTACCGTCGTTTTTCCGCTTTATGTACGGGAGGACAGTAAGCCGTAAATGCCGGAAGATTGTCTCGACAAAATTATTGAAATTTTCGACGCCGCTTCGGAACCTTCCGGCGCGGCACAGGAGCAATACCTGATCGCAGCCTGCGGCGGCGACGCAGAGTTGCGCGCGGAAATCGAAGAGTTGCTGTTGGGGCACAGCCGGGCCGGTGATTTTCTGGAAAAGCCCTTGCTGGCCGATGCCGCGCAACCCGCTGCCGACCTGATTGGGCGACGCATCGGCCCTTA
Source organism: uncultured Heliomicrobium sp. (assembly GCA_964603695.1). GTDB lineage: Bacteria > Acidobacteriota > Blastocatellia > RBC074 > RBC074 > RBC074. The sequence goes on along the minus strand of CAZRXE010001288.1, from coordinate 290 downwards.
CGAATTGCTGCGCGAACTGGGGCACGGCGGAATGAGCATCGTCTATCTGGCGCGTCGCGCTGACGACGCTTACCGTAATGAAGTCGCCATCAAACTGGTCTGGCCGCATTTGCAACGCACCCGCCTGGTGCGCCGCTTTCAACAAGAGCGAGATAGGATCGGAAGTTGTGGGAATTGATCTCAGAAGATGGCACCGCGTATCCTTGTTGAAAGCTGTAATTTCATCCGTTCACCGCGCGCTGCGGTGAACTTCACACAAGGATACGCGATGAACAAAACATATCAGGATT
>CAZRXE010001287.1:0-6245 GCA_964603695.1 uncultured Heliomicrobium sp. | reverse complement strand
GACCAATTTGCAGTCCCTCTATCTGAACAGCAACCAACTAAAGGAGCTGTCCCCCGCCTTTGAGAAGCTGACTAGCTTGCAGAGACTTGATTTGTCCAGCAACCAACTGAAGGAACTGCCCTCTGCTTTCGAGAAGCTGATTCACTTGCAGCGCCTCTGGTTGTATAGCAACCAACTGACGGAACTGCCCCCCGCCTTCGAGAAGCTGATCCACTTGCAGCGCCTCTTGTTGAACAGCAACCAACTGATGGAACTGCCTGCGGAAATCGAAAATTTAGAACAGTTGTCGTTCATCAGCTTAGGAGGCAATCCGCTCGGATTTCCGCCGCTGAGCATTGCCGAGCAGGGAATGGAGGCGATTCGGAATTATCTGGCGCAGGAAGTGGAGCCGCTGTGGGTGGCGAAAATGGTGGTGGTAGGGCAGGGGCGCGTGGGGAAGACTTCGTTGTTGAAACGGCTCCGTGACAACGAATTCGATCCCGACCAGGATTCGACTCACGGCATGGAGATCGGCGATTTGACGTTGCCGCATCCGACCAGGCCGGACGTGAAGATGCGGCTGAACACCTGGGATTTCGGAGGGCAGGAGCTGTATCACGCCACGCACCAGTTTTATCTGACCGACCGTTCGCTGTATTTGATTGTCTGGAACGCCGGCGAAAACTATCAGCAAGGCGGATTGATTCACTGGCTGGACACCGTCAAGGCGCGCGCGCCCAAAGCCAAAATCATTCTGGTGGCCACGCACGCCGATCAGCGCGCGCCGGACATTCCCTTTGACGAAATCAAAAAACAGTACCAGCCGATGATCGCCGACCGGCTGTATTTGATGGACAACAAAAACGGAACCGGGCGCGAAGAACTGTTACAGGCCATTGCCGAGGCCGCCGCCGAAATGAAGATGATGGGGCAAAAATGGCCCGTTCCCTGGAAGCGCGCCACCGAAGCCATCCGCGAACGCGCGAAAACGGAAAACCACATCACGCCGCAACAACTGACCGCGCTGTTGGAAACACACGGCGTGGACGAAATCGGCCAGCGCACGCTGACTCGATGGCTGCATCAATTAGGCGAGATTTTGTTTTACGATGAAGACCAATACGAAGAGTTGAACTACACAGTCATGCTCAATCCGCAATGGGTCAACCAGATCATCAGCCGCGTGCTGGACAGCAAGCAGGTCGAAGACAAAAAAGGCGTCCTGACGGGCGAACACATGAAAGAACTCTGGAAAGAGATCGAATCGCCGTTGCGCAAACATCTGTTGCGGCTGATGGATCAATTCGACCTTTCCTACGAAATCCCCGACGACGATTTCAAACTCAAACCAAAAGACCGCGACCGCAGTCTGGTGGTCGAAAAACTGCCGCGCGAAGAAGCCGATTACCATTCGCTGTGGGAATCGAAAGCGGGCGAGCGCGAAATCGCACGAAAGCTGGAACTGGCAACCTTGCTGCCGGGCATCCCAAGCTGGTTTATCGCGCGTTCGCACCGGTTCACCACCAAAACGCATTGGCGGTTGGGTGCGCTGTTCGCCGACGGCCCGGAACAAAAACATCTGGCGCTGGTCAGGGCTTCGGCGACGGAAAAATGGGTGTCGCTTTCCGTTCGCGGGCCGTCGCCGCATAACTTTTTCGCGCTGCTCAACGACGGACTGATGAAAACCTTCGAGCGGTTTCCGGGACTGGATTACAAAGTGAAGGTTCCGTGTTGTTGCAGTCCGAACTGCCCGAACGAATTTGAATTGGAAGATTTGGAAAGCGCCGATTCGGAAAATATGCAGACGCTGCCGTGTCTGAAATCCAAACCGATCAAACAGGCTTTTGTTCGGCAAATGCTGCTCGGCCAGCGCATCACGCCCGAAGACCCGCTGTTGCTGTTGAAAGAAATCAAAGCCGACACCGAACAGCTCAAAGCCGGAACTGGAAGGATCGAAATCGCCGTTTCAGAAACCCTGGCTTATCAGCAGCGCGAATTCACCAAGCTGTTCAACGCGCTGCAATCCGGCGAAGAGACTTATTGCCCGAACGTGTTCGCGCTGCGTACGGGCGGCGGCGACGGCAACATCATAGGTTTGCTGGAACCGATTCGCTCCGCAACGATGTGGGAGAAATTGTGGGAATCTGTTGGGAAGCGCAGCGTGGAATTGCAGCTTTATTGCCAACAGCCCGGGCATTGGCATCCGGTCGGCTGCGAACGCGGCAAGACCGATCCCGAAAGCGGTCTGTACCAAATCGAAATTGATTCGGAGTTTTTGCAAGCCGTCGGGCCTTACCTGATTCGGCTGTCCAAAGTGATGAAATACGTGTTGCCCGCTTTGGGACTTACGCTGCCGTGGATTACGGACAAGGAACGTTACGAAAAGGTTTACAAAGCGGACATCGAACGCTGGACGAAGTTCGCCGACGCAGCAGCCAAGAATCTGCCGGAATTGTTTGAAGAATCCGCCGCGTCCAAAGCCGGCAGAAAAGTGAATCCGCACGCCGCCGGCTTGGCCAGAGGGGATGAACTGCGTTTGCTGCGCAAATTGCTGGAGCAAAAAGATCCCAACGGACGCTGGGGCAAATTGCGCAGATTCATGACCAAAGAAGGCCATTGGCTGTGGCTGTGTTCGGAGCATCTGAAAGAGTATCAGGACTGAAATTACCCGCAGGTAAAAAGATGTAAAAAGTTGTTGTTCCGCCGAACCCGCTGTCTTTTGTGTGTATGATTCGGCCAAAACTAAAGCGTTGAGGGGATTGCAAACAAGATTTTGCTTGTCGTGCGAGCATTACTGCATCTCGTCGTTTTGTTGGGCGATGTATTTGTGACTGCTCAAACGCTAAGTCGAGTTCGGCGAAGTCGTGCCTTGCGATGCGCGGTTGGACGCCTAAACAACGAGGAATTCACATGCAGCGAATGATTTTGGTTTGTCTATGTGTTTTGGCCGGCAGCCTGACGGCGCGGGCGCAGCATTGGCCTATGTTTCGCGGCCCGCAAGCCGCCGGCGTGGCGGACGGCGCGGCAACGGCAGCCGCGTGGGACGGCGTGCGTGGCAAACAGGTGCAATGGAAAACGCCGATACCCGGTTTGTCGCACGCCAGCCCAATCATTTGGGGCGACCGCGTATTCGTCACGACGGCGGTGAATCTGGCGGGCAATGCCGCCTTTCAAACGCGCACCGACAGCAACGCGCCCGTGCCCGAAGGCACTCGCTTTCGCTGGCTGATGTATTGCCTGGACAAACAGACCGGGCGCATTCGTTGGAGTAAGCTCGCGCACGAAGGCGTGCCGCGCGTCAAACGCCATCTCAAAGCCACGCAGGCAAATGCGACGCCCGCAACCGATGGCCGATACGTGGTGGCGCTGTTCGGTTCGGAAGGGTTGTTTTGTTTCGATGTAAATGGGCGTTTGCTGTGGCGGCAGGATTTGGGTGTTCTCGATCCGGGCTTGCACGATGAAGCGGCGGTGCAATGGGGCGCGGCGAGTTCGCCTGTGATTTATCAAGACCTCGTCATCGTGCAGGCCGACGGAGCCGCGCAATCCTTTCTTGCGGCTTACAACCTGCGCACCGGCAAACGAGTCTGGCGAGTCGAACGCGGCGAAATGCCTTCGTGGAGTACGCCGATCGTTGTTACGCAAGGCGCGCGCGCCGAACTCATCACGAACGCGCCGCGTCACATTCGCGCCTACGATCCGCTGACGGGCAAGGAACTGTGGCGCTTCGCCAATGCGGATTTGATCGTGCAAGTGCCGACGCCTTTCGTCGCGCGCGGGCTGGTTTACGTCACCGGCGGCTGGCCGGGCGGACGCGCGCTCAAAGCTTTTCGTCCCGGCGGCGCGGGCGACATCTCGCTCGTCGCCGGGCAAACCGCGAGCGCTCAGATTGCCTGGCGCAGCGAACGCGGCGGCCCTTACGTGCCGACGCCGCTGGTTTATGGAGAGTATCTTTACGTATGCACGGACAAAGGCGTGCTGAGTTGTCTGAACGCGCAAACGGGCGAGCAGCTTTATCAGCGGCGCATTGACGACGCGGCGGGCGGATTTTCGGCTTCGCCGGTGGCGGCGGACGGCAAGCTCTATTTTCCCAGCGAAGACGGCGATGTTTACGTGGTAAAAGCCGGGCCACAGTTTGAATTGTTGGCGATCAATCCGATGGGAGAACCGTTGATGGCAAGTCCGGCGCTGTCGGCGGGATTGGTGTTGTTGCGTGGACAACATCATTTGTTTGCCATTCGCCCAGACGCGGTGGCGGGTAAGTGAGCCGCGACGATGCAAGCTTGCAAATGCCTGAAAAAAACCATGCTCACATTGATCATTTGAATACGTTGGTCATTTGGGAGGGAAAAGCTTCCAGCCGGAGAGAGATTGCCGGTAAATTTCTTCGGCTTTTTGTTTGTCGCCGAGAGCGGCATAAACGCCGGCCAGCAACGCCAGTGTGGCGGCCTCCCGCTCCTGTTCCTTCAACTCCCGCCAAAGTTCCAATCCTTGTTCGAGTTGTTCGCGCGCTTTTGATTTGTCATTGAGGACTGAATTCGTTTCGCCAAGCCCGGTCAGAAAAATCGCTTGCCGGGCTTTGTCTTTCAATTTGAGCGCAAGTTCCAACCCTTGTTGATAAAGTTCCTGTGCCCTTGCCGGTTCGCCGGACATTTGATGAACCAATCCTAGATTGCCGAGGGTGACAGCTTCGCCGCGTTTGTCGCCGACGTTGCGGCGGAGTTCGAGCGCCAGTGTGTAATGTTCTTTGGCTTTTGTCAGATCGCCTGAATCCACGAACAGTCCGCCGATATTGTTCAGTGTCGTGGCTTCGCCGCGTTTATCGCCGATGGCGCGCCGCAACGGCAGCGCCTGCAGGTAGAGCTTCAATGCTTCGTCGCGTTCTCCGAGCGCCAGTTGCAAACCGGCCAGATCACTGATGGTGGTCGCTTCGGCGCGTTTGTCGCCGAGCGATTGCCAGAGCGGCAAGGCTTTTGAATAAAACACTGCGGCGTTGGTTTTGTCGCCCTGCGCATCGGAAACAAATCCCAGATTGCTTAAACTGACTGCTTCGCCGCGTTTGTCGCCGACAGTTCGCCACAAAGGCAACGCTTGTTGAAACATCTGCGTGGCTTGAGGGAATTGGCCGGCGCGAGCGGTCAGGCCGCCGAGGCTGTTCAGCGCAGAGGCTTCGCCTGTCAGGTCTTTGCCTTCGTGCCAATAGGCATAAGCTTTTTGGTAATGATCGAAAGCCTGCTGCGCCAAGCCTTGCTCTTCGTAAACTTTGGCGAGGTTGAATAGCATCGTCGCCTCTCGCGTGTTGGGATTGTCGTTTTCGCCAACGGGAAGCGGTCGCCGCGTCAGATTGGACGCTCGCACTATCAGTCGCGCCTGATCGAAAAGGTGTTGCGCCTGCTGTTTGTCGCCGATGGAATTGTAGATGCGCCCCATTTGCGTGAGTGTGGCCGCTTCGTCCAGACGTTTGCCGGACGCGCGCCAGAGCGGCAGGGACTGGTGGTAATAACTGATGGCCTGTTGGCGGTCTCCCAGAGCGTCTGAAATGGAGGCGAGTTGATTGAGCGAACTGGCCATTTCCGCCGGTTCGCTCAATCTGCCTGCCGCGCGCCATGAACGCAGTGATTCTTCGTATTTGAGCGCGGCTTCTCGCAAGGCAATGGCGGAGCCTTGCGCGCGTAAGGTCTCGGCTTCTTGTTGAAAGGTTTGCGCGGCCTGTCTGTGCTGCTCCGGCAAGGATGGGCTGGGGCGCGTCTCTGTTTTGGCCGCCGATGTGCGTGGAACGTTGATGCGATAGGAATAATCGTAAAGCCCTTCGATGGATGGTCGCGTCAGGTGTGGAACCACTATCCGAAAGGAACCGATTTGAAGGGGCGGCGTTGGTTGAGCCGCAGGTTTGGTTGCGGTTTGGGCTGTTATTTGAATGCAGGCAATAATGAGGAAAATCCCTGCCCGGAGAAAAAAATGATGGACTGAAAACGGATTGTAGCGGCGCGGAAGGTACATAACCGAAAAGTCTAAGGCAACAAGGTAAGGGTCGAGAGCGTGACACGCTCAGGGAAGGATGATGAATCAATCGCGATGCGCAATGCGCAATGCGCGATTCACGACCACCGGCCGCGAACCGCGCATCATGAGGTTTTCTATTGGTTGCCGAGCCGCAAAACCAGCCCGGTCGAAATCCGCAAACTGTTCTGAGTATCGTCGTCAAAACGTGTCAACACATAGTCCGTTTGTATGATGCGGACAGCCAAATTCTTGGTCAGCTTGGCATC
>CAZRXE010001286.1:0-1575 GCA_964603695.1 uncultured Heliomicrobium sp. | reverse complement strand
TACGGCTTCGCCAGTTGGCGCATAGGCTTTATGGTCATACCCGAACACTTGTTCGAGGCGGTGAACAAGATTCAGGACACGATTTTGATTTGCCCGCCTGTTGTTTCGCAGTTTGCGGCGGCAGGCGCGATGGCGGTCGGCGCGGAATACTGTCGTTAGCGCGTCCGGCAGCTTGCTAGCGTGCGCGAACTGGTATTGCACGAACTGGCGCAACTGCGCGATTGCTGCGTGGTTTCGGAATCGGAAGGCGCGTTTTACTTTTTCCTGAAGCTCGACACGCAAATAGAGCCGCTGGCTTTGGTGGAACGACTGGTCAAAGAGTATCGCGTCGCGGCGATTCCGGGAACGGCGTTCGGGCTGCCGGTTGAAAAGGGCTGTTATTTGCGCGTGGCCTATGGCGCGTTGCAGCGCGAAACCGTGGCCGAAGGCGTGGGGCGGCTGGTCAGCGGCATCAAAACAATTTTGGGAGCTTGAACAATGAAGATCATCGGACTGCAACTCGATACGATTTGGGAAAACAAAGCCGCCAACCACGACAAAGTGTTGCGCCTGCTCAATCAAGTATCGCCCGCGCCGGGTTCGCTGGTGGTATTGGCGGAAATGTTCGCCACGGGCTTCAGCATGAATGTTGCGGCAGTTCATGACAGCGATTCGCGCGAGACACAACACTTCCTGGCTCAAGTGGCGGCCAATTACAAGGTTTTCCTCGTCGGCGGTGTAGTGACTTTGGATACCTGCGGAAAGGGAAGGAATGAGGCCGTGGTGTTTTCTCCTACGAGTGAAGAGGTTGCGCGTTACTGCAAATTACACCCGTTTACGCTGGGCGGTGAAGCAGAGCATTACGTTGCCGGCGACAGGATTTGTTTGTTCGAGTGGCAGGGTTTTAAAGTCGCGCCTTTCATTTGTTACGACCTGCGATTTCCTGAAATCTTTCGTTCGGCGTCCAAACAAGGCGCGAATCTGTTCACAGTGATCGCCAGTTGGCCGTCGCTGCGAGAAGACCACTGGGTGTCTTTGTTGAAAGCGCGCGCCATTGAAAATCAGGCTTATGTCATCGGCGTAAACCGCTGCGGACACGACCCCAAGCTTTACCATTCGGGGCGCAGTGTGATTTTCGATCCGGGCGGGAAGCTGCTGGCAGACGCAGGCAGCGAAGAGTGCCGAATGGAAGCAAGTCCGGACTTGGAGTTCCTGTTGAACTACCGCCGAGATCTTCCCTTTCTGAAAGATATGCGCTTTCAATAAAGCAAACAAAAGCAAACATGTTCAGGAGTAACCGGCGAAACACACGCTTGACAGCCCTGGGAACGGCCAATATACTCACGCGCTTTCAAACGACACGTTTTCTTCATTTGTAGCAATCAAGGAGAGTTCAGAGAATATGCCTAACCATAAGTCTGCCGAGAAGCGCGACCGTCAAAACGCCAGCCGCAATGCCATCAATACCACCAACCGTAGCCGCCTACGCGGTTCAATCAAAAAGCTGCGTGCGGTAATTGACACCGGCAACGCGCAGGAAGCCCAGGCCTTGTTGCCTGAAACAATCTCGGCGATTGATAAGTCGGTTCAGAAAGG
>CAZRXE010001285.1:0-6623 GCA_964603695.1 uncultured Heliomicrobium sp. | reverse complement strand
GGCGCGCGGGCCGCGCAGCGTTTTGTGAGTGGTGGTGGTGACGAAATCGCAGTGCGGAATCGGCGACGGATGCAGTCCGGCGACAACCAACCCGGCGATGTGCGCGATATCGGCCATTACCAGCGCGCCCGCGCCGTGGGCGATGGCGGCGATGCGCTCGAAGTCAATCACGCGCGAATACGCCGATGCGCCGCAGACGAGCAGTTTCGGTTTGTGTTCTTTGGCCAGAGCTTCCATCTGGTCGTAATCAATCGTTTCGTCGTCTTTCTTCACGCCGTAAGCGACGACCTTGTAACTCTTGCCGGAAAAGTTCAGAGGGTGGCCGTGCGTCAGGTGGCCGCCGTGCGATAAGTCCATGCCCAAAACGGTGTCGCCATGTTGGCAGGCGGTCAGGTAGACGGCCATGTTGGCCTGGCTGCCGGAATGCGGTTGAACGTTGACGTGTTCCGCACCGAACATCTGCTTGGCGCGACTGATGGCCAGACTTTCGACTACGTCAGTGAATTCGCAGCCGCCGTAATAGCGTTTGCCGGGATAACCTTCGGCGTATTTGTTGGTGAAGACGGAACCGGCGGCGGTCAGCACGGCTTCGGAAACGAAGTTTTCCGAAGCGATCAATTCCAGACCTTCATGCTGGCGGCGCGTTTCGTTTTGAATGGCGGCGTAAATCTCCGGGTCGGATTCGGCAAGCGAATGATAGTGATGATTTGTCATGAGTGGCTTCAATCCTCGTTTGAAAAATTGTCTTGTGGAAGAAAGTAGGGATCGTTAGTGGCGTATGCTAGCCCAGCCTCGGCGAGATTGTCGAATTGCAGACAATACCTTTGATTGCGGATTGCGGATTGCGGATTGCGGATTCATACTCCCTCCGCCTTATCACCAAGCGAACTGAATCAATGAATTCAATGGCACTTCTGAAACGTGGATGGCTTCCGGTTGCCTTCCAATCCGCAATCCGCAATCCACAAACCGCAATCTGGATAGTATTTGCCGCGATGCTGGCCGTTTCGTGGCGGCGCTGGACTTCGCCGATTGCCGACAGCGGGCGCGAAATGGATTTGCCGCTGCGATTGCTGGAAAACGAATGCCTTTACCGCGACGTTCATTATCTTTACCCACCGCTCGCGCCTTATTTCAACGCGCTGCTTTACAAAGTCTTCGGAGTTCATCTGGACGTGCTGCATGTCGCCGGGATCGTTTGTTCCGCAGTCATCGCCGCGTTGTGTTATCGCATCGCGCGCCGTTTGCTGGAGCAGACGGATGCGGCGTTAGCGACGATTGCGGTCGTGATCTTTTGCGTTTTCAAACCGGCGGGGAATTTGATTCAGCCGTATGCGTTTGCAGCTTTGTACGCTTGTTTATTCGCGCTTGGCTCGCTGTTGTCGGTTTTGCGTTACGCAGAAAGCGGGCGGCAGAGAGAATTGATCGGCGCGGGGGTTTTGATCGGCTTGGCGGCAGTGACCAAACAGGAGTTCGCCCTGGCAGGAGCCGCGACCGTTGTCGCGACGCTGGTTTTTCTGCATCGCGCCGACTTCAAATCTCAAATTCTGAACCTCTCGCTCGCAGCCTTTCCGGCTTTGCTAATTGCCGTGCCGATGTATGGCTGGCTGCTGAACACTTTCGGTTGGCAAACCATTGTCGAAGACTGCCATTTGTTCTACACGCATCTGCCCGCTTCGCTGGTGTTTTACAACGCGCAGCGAACGGGCCTGGATCATCCGTGGCTATCTTGGGCGCAGGTTTGCGGCGCGGCATCGGTGGCCGTTGCCGCGTTGAGCGCGATTGTGTTGCTCAGCGACAGACAGCGAAAACTGTTGCGCCGCGCCGCAATAGGCTTGGCTCTGGCGCTGGTTTCCATCGCCGCAACCAAGCTGCTGGCAGGCAAACAATGGGATGGCAGTCCGTTGCGCGCTTTGCCGGTGTTGCTGGCGGTGATGATGGTCGTTGCCTGGAAGCGTGGGACGGACTTCAGTCTATCCACCAAAAAGGGACAGACTGAAGTCCATCCCACTTCTGCCGCTCCTTTGTTCATCATCGCGGTGTTCAGCTTTGCCGTTTTGGCGCGCGTCACGTTGCGCGTGCCGAGCGGCGGTGCGTTCGGCAGTTTCTTTCTGCCGACTTCGTTGATCCTGTTTTATTACCTGTTTGTCCGCGTGCTGCCGTCAGCCGTCCGGCGCTGGACGCAGGATGAATCCTCCGCTCGCTGTTCCTGGCTGATCGGACGCGGGCTGATGCTCTTGATGTTTGCCGCCACGGCGATTGTCTTCGGCGTTCGCTACCGGAAAAACTTCAACTACGAAATCGTCGCGTCGCGCGGTCATTTGTTCGCGCCGGGCGTGACCGGGCCGGCAATAAAAGAAGCACTGAACTCCATTTCAACTTCAACGCAACCCGGCGAAGCCATCGCTGTCTTGCCTGAAGGCAGCGACCTGGCATTTTTGACCGGCAGGCGGATTCCACTGCGCCATCAAATTCTGATTCCTGGTTTGATGAGCGAGCGCGACGAACAGGCGGCCATCGCGCGCTTGCTGCAAGATCGCGTGCGTTACGTGCTGATCGTCAATCGCCCGATGCGCGAATTCGGCCTGGAAGCTTTTGGCCGCGACTTTTACACGCAACTCGGCGGTTGGATCGAAGCGAATTACCGTTTGGCTAAAGTCTGCGGTGCGGCGGAAGCTTCTCAAGCGCGGATCGGCGATACGCGCTTTTTCATCAAGATTTTCGAGCGAATTCATTGATTGGTCTGACAATGTTTTTTCAACGCCTGTCAATAGGCGGCTTGCGCCGATGCGGGCAGTGGTGCATTATCCACATCGTTCACTCCTTCTCTCGCGCATCAACGGTGATGCGCCACAAGCCTCTAAGTTGTTTCGGCGGCGTTATGGATTGTTCGAGAGCAGGTTGCGTTTAACCTTGCAGAAGCCGTTCTCTTGAACGTCCGAGATCACACCTTCGCTGCTACCGTTCACCGAAGACCCTCTGATTCGAAGCTTCTCTTTAATTCCCACGGGGAAAGGGTACTTTTTATGTCCATGAAACTTTATGTCGGCAATCTCTCGTTCCACACGACGGAAGACGAGTTGTTGAACCTGTTTTCTCAAGCCGGCAACGTCGAATCAGCATCGCTGGTGACAGACCGTGACACGGGCCGTTCGCGCGGGTTTGCTTTCGTCGAAATGGCGACGAAGGAAGAAGGCGACGCCGCCATCAATCAATTCAATGGCGTGGAAATCGGCGGTCGCGCGTTGACCGTCAATGAAGCCCGTCCGAAAGAAAGCCGTGGCGGCGGTGGCTTTGGCGGCGGTGGCGGTCGTGGCGGTGGTCGTGGCGGCGGCTTCGGCGGCGGCGGCGGTCGTGGCGGCGGTCGTGGCGGCGGTTTCGGCGGCGGCGGCGGTCGTGGCGGCAATCGTTACTAATCACAAATCACATTGAGACGAAATCATCAGACAGGATTCACAACATTGCGCAAGATGGATTGGCGGAATCGGTCATTCGATTTTCTTCCCACTCTGCTGAATGTTGTCGCTCCTGTCTGATTTTTTTTGAGTCCGTGCCGCGAGCGATGGCGAGCGGTAATGTCGCCGGCTGCCGCGCGCGGTACTGATTCTTTGAAGGAATGAAATGAATTTTGCTGAACTGGGACTGATTCAACCGCTCTCTGACCGGTGCAAGTCCCTAGGATTTACCGAACCGACCCCGATCCAACGGCAGGCGATACCAATTCTGTTGGGCGGTTCGGATTTGATTGGCTGTGCCGCAACCGGCACGGGCAAGACGGCGGCTTTTTTGCTGCCGATGCTGCAAACCCTGTCCACCACAAAACGCCCCGGCGTGCGTATGCTGGTTCTCAGCCCGACGCGGGAACTCGCTTCACAAATTACAGACAACCTGGGGCAACTGGACGCGAAGAAAAAAGCTCGTCCCGTGACCATCGTCGGCGGTGCCAGCGCGCATCGCCAGCGGATGGAATTGCGAAACGGCGCGCAAGTCGCTATCGCCACCCCCGGGCGTCTGATGGATCACGTCGAAAGCGGAACCATCAATCTGTCGCGCGTTGAAGTGCTGGTGCTGGACGAAGCCGACCGTATGCTCGATATGGGCTTTCTGCCCGTCATCCGGCAAATCATAGGCTTGTTGCCCGCCGAGCGGCAGACGCTGCTGTTTTCGGCGACAATGTCGCCGGCGGTAGAAGAAATCGCCCGGCAATACATGGTTGACCCGGAAACAGTGGACGTGAACCCGCGCGGCAAAGCCGCCGTGACGGTCAAACAAAGCGCTTATCCGGTGGCGCTGGAATCGAAAACCAACCTGTTGCTGCACTTGCTAGAACAGGAACAAGCCGACCGCGTGTTGGTCTTTACCCGCACACGTCGCGGAGCCGAACGTCTGGCCACGCTGCTGACTGCGCGCAAACACAAAGTCAATCGCATTCACGCCGACCGCACGCAATCGCAACGCGAAGCCGCTCTGCGCGGATTCCGCGATGGACGTTACCGTGTATTGGTGGCAACCGATATCGCCGCACGCGGCATTGATGTGGATTCGATTTCGCACGTCATCAATTACGACGTGCCGGACGTGGCGGAAGATTACGTCCACCGTATCGGACGCACCGGACGCGCCGGCAACACAGGTAACGCGCTAACCTTGCTCACGCCGGTAGATGAACTTTCCATGCGGGCCATCGAAAAACTGACCGGCCAAAAAGTGGAGCGCATCGTTGTTCCTGGTTTTGGCGGCGTGATGCCCGTGGCCGAAAAACCTTCTTCCACCCGCAGCTTGGGCAAAAGCCGTAGCGGCGGTAGTTATCGGTCGTTCAGCCCGCGCCGCAGCGGCGGACGACGATTCGCATAAATCCTGTTGGTTCCCAACTAAAAGTCATAATGCCCCGAATGAACACTGCCGGACACCAGCGAACATTCGGGGCTGGACTGGCGCAACCGGCACTCAGCCTCTGCCTTGCATCAACCCGCCCAATTGCGTAGCCTTCCGCGCGATTATTCAATCCCAAATCAATCCAAATTCCGATTGCGAGAACTTTCATGAAAGCATTCTTTTTGCGCTTTGCATCCGTGTTGTCTTTGTCGGCTTTGTCGTTGCTGGCAGCTTGCCAGGCATCCGCGCCGACGACGCAACAGCCGTCACCAACGCCGATCAACGTCACGACTTCGGCGTCTCCCGCCGCCACTTCGCCTTCGCCGACCGCTGCCAGTCTGCCGCCGCTGCCGGAGAAGTTCACGCCGGTTGAATTCACCGACGTGACCGCGCAAGCCGGCATCAAGTTCCGCCACAATAACGGCGCACAGGGCAAAAAGTATTTGCCGGAAACCAATGGTTCGGGCTGTGCATTTTTGGATTACGACAATGACGGCTGGCAGGACTTGCTGTTCATCAATTCGATGGACTTTGAAGACGCGCCGAAAAAGAGAAAGTCCGTAATGGCGCTTTATCACAACAATCAAAACGGCACGTTCACCGATGTCACCGCCGCCGCCGGATTGGCCAAACCGATCTACGGCCTGGGCGTGGCCATCGGCGATTACGACAATGACGGCTGGCAGGACATCTTCGTGACGGCGCTCGGCGAAAACAAACTCTTTCGCAACGCGGGCAACGGCAAATTTACCGACGTGACAGCCAGGATGGGCGTTGGTGGCGCAGCGACAGATTTTTCGACCAGCGCGGCCTGGGTGGATTTTGACAAGGACGGCAAGCTCGATCTGTTCGTTTGCAATTACGTGCAATGGGCGATTGAAAAAGACGTGAACTGTTCGCTCGACGGCACGAATAAAAGTTATTGCACGCCGGAAAAATACGAAGGCCAGCAATCGCGGCTTTATCAAAACACCGGCGCAAAGTTTGTGGACGTGACCGAAAAAGCAGGTTTGCTGGAACAACCGCTTGGCAAGGCAATGGGCGTGGCCATTCTGGATTACGACAAAAACGGCTGGCCGGATATTTTCGTTGCCAACGACACGCAGCCGAACAAGCTTTACAAAAACAACGGCAACGGCACGTTCAGCGAAGAAGGCATGATCGCCGGCGTTGCCCTCAGCGAAGAAGGCAAAGCGCGCGGCGGCATGGGCACGGATTTCGCGGATATTGACGGTTCAGGCAATCTTTCGATCATTGTCGGCAATTTTTCCAACGAAGGCCTGGCGCTGTTCCGCAATCAGGGCAAAGGCTTGTTTGCAGACGAAGCTCTGGCGGGCAACATTGGGCGCGACACGATGCTATCGCTGACTTTTGGCGCATTCTTTTTCGATTACGATCTGGATGGCTTGCCAGACATATTCATGGCCAATGGCCACGTCGCCGACGACATCAACAAAGTCCAGCCGAAAATCACTTATGCCATGCGACCGCAGCTTTTCCGCAACGAAGGCAAAAAGAAATTCACTGAAGTCACGCGCAAAGCTGGCAAACCCTTTGCCAAACCTGTCGTTGCGCGCGGCGCGGCTTACGGCGATTTCGACAACGACGGCGATCTGGACGTGGTGCTGACGACCAACGGCGGCCCGGCATATTTGCTGCGCAATGACGGCGGCAATCAACTTCGTTTCGCCCGATTCAAAATGCTGGGCGCAGGCTCCAACCGCGACGGCATCGGCGCAAAAGTCACC
>CAZRXE010001284.1:0-7566 GCA_964603695.1 uncultured Heliomicrobium sp. | reverse complement strand
GTTTGAGGTTGGTGTCAACCATAACAAGGAGACAAACGGATCATTATGAACAATCACCTAAACAAGACAGTGGGAATTGCCTGTTTATCAATGCTGCTGCATTTCAGTGGAAACGCTCAGGATGCAACAGCGCCGGGTTCGCCACGAAGTGCTCAGGACAAAGTGGCAAACGCTTCAAAATCTTCATCTGCTCTCTCCGACCCGTCATCAAATCCCGACTTCAATAAAACAGTAAAAGCCGAAGCGAACGCCGAACCGGCAATCAGCAGTCCCAAAGTCAGTCCGAAAAATCCCGCTTTGAATCTGAAAGTCACCGCACGCGAATCAAAGATTGATGCGCGTGCGTTTGCCGCGCCCGATCTTGATGAAATGGGCGAACCGCAAAGTTTTCATGCGACGGCGTATGCTTTGAAGGGCCGTACCCGCATGGGAACGCAAACCCGTCGCGGCGTGATTGCAGCGGATCCGCATGTGTTGCCGCTAGGATCGGTCGTGCAACTGCGTGCGGGCAAATATTCTGGTGTCTACACGGTTCACGATACGGGTAAGCGTATCAAAGGCAATGTCATTGATGTGTGGGTTCCTGATAATCGTGAAGCCCGGCAGTTCGGACGCCGCCAGATCAAATTGCACGTTCTGAAGCTTGGATCAAAAGGAAGCATCAAGAAATAGGGCTTGGCTCCATTTCCTCTTCTATTTTCGCCGCTCGACGACAAGATCGGGCGGCGATTTTCTTTTGCGCGTTCGTCTGATTATCATCCGGTCATGAGCTTTATAGACCATCGCTGCTCCGCCGCTCCCCTTGTTGGAGTGACCAGAGGGCAAATGACCGAATCGCTGCATCGTGGTTTTATCGCGGCGGTTGATGTCGAAGGCGTGGTTATCGCCGGCTTGGGCGATGTTGAAACGCGAACTTGGTTTCGTTCGGCGGCCAAACCTTTTCAGGCGATTCCGATGCTGGTCAGTGGCGCGGCGGAGCATTTCAAATTTACTGATCGGGAACTTGCCATTGTCGCGGCGTCGCACGACGGAGAACGCTTTCATCTGGACGCGGTCAATTCGATTTTACGTAAAAGCGGTTTGCGTGAAGACGAACTGCTCTGCGGCGCGCACGAGCCTTTCAATCAGGCTGCGGCACGAGAGCTTCAGTTCACAGGGCAGCCGCCGCGTCCGCTGCATAACAACTGTTCAGGCAAACACGCCGGAATGCTGGCCTTCGCGAAATTCATCGGCGAACCCACTGCGAATTACATTGATCCGCAACATAAGATTCAGCGCCAAATGCGCATTGCGCTGGCGCGTTTTGCCGATGTGCCGGTGGAGGAAATCGCTATTGCCGTGGATGGATGCAGCGCGCCGGTGTTCGGCCTCGACTTGAAAGCGATGGCGCGGAGCTACGCGCAGCTTGTCGGCGTCGCGCAAACGGATATTGAACCGGAATTGGCAACGGCGGCAGAGCGCGTGGTGCTGGCGATGACAAACTTTCCTGAAATGGTCGGCGGTTCTCACCAGCGTTTGGACACGGATTTGATGCGGGCGGCGGGCGGCCAAATCCTTTCCAAAGTCGGCGCGGAAGGCGTGCAATTGCTCGGTGTGCGGCCTTGCGCGCTGTATCCGAAAGGGCTGGGCATCGCCATCAAAATCGAAGACGGCGACACGCGCCGCGCGCGCGACCCCGTGGTCATCGAAACCTTGCGGCAGCTCCGCCTGCTTGACGACGACCAATTAACACAGCTTGCCCGATACAGGCATTCAACCGTTTTCAACCATCGCCAACTCGAAGTCGGCGAAGTTCGCACTTGTTTCAAATTATGATGCCGGAACTCCGCGCGCTTTTTCCCGTCACCAAACACCACGTTTACTTAAACCACGCGGCGGTCGCGCCGATTTCCTTGCCTGTCTACGAACGAATGCAGGAATACACGGGCGACTTGCTGGATCACGGTCTGGTGCATTTTCGCGAATGGGGCGATGCCGTTGCGCAAGTGCGCAAACTGGCCGCGCGGTTCATCAATGCACAGCCGGACGAAATCGCTTTCGCGCCGAACACGTCTTCCGGTTTGGCTTATGTCGCCAACGGGATTGACTGGCAAGCGGGTGACAACATCGTCAGCGCGGATTGCGAATTCCCAGCCAACAGTATTCCGTGGCGGCGCGTCTGCCGCGAATTAGGTGTCGAATTGCGATTGGCGCGCGAACGCGACGGCAGGCTTGAAACCGAGGAAATTCTGAAGTTGATTGATTCGCGAACGCGCGTCGTCACGTTGAGTTTTGTCGAATTCGCCAGCGGCTTTCGCAACGATCTGGCGACGATTGGCCGTTACTGTCGCGAGCGCGGCGTGCTGTTTGTCGTGGATGCCATTCAAGGTTTGGGCGCGTTGAAGCTGGATGTCGAAGCCTGCTGCATTGACGCTCTTTCGGCGGACGCGCACAAATTTCTGCTGGGGCCGGACGGCGTGGCGCTCTTTTATGTTTCGCGTTCGGCGCTGGAGCGGATCAAGCCGACGGCGGTTGGTTGGATGTCCGTGGCCAGACCTTTCGATTTCGATCCCGAACAGTCTTTCGCTCCGGACGCGCGACGTTTTGAAGCAGGCGCGCTCAACACTGCCGGTGTCGTTGGCCTGGGCGCGGCCATCGAATTATTTCAACAACCCGGTCTGGAGCGGATTGAAAATTATTTGCTAGAACTCGGCGATTATCTTTGCGAAAGGCTTTTGGAGAAAGGCTATCAGCTTGTCAGTTCGCGGCGCGCGGGCGAAAAATCCTCCGTGATCTGTTGCCGTCACGAAAACTATTCCGCCAACGATCTGTATCAAATTCTGAATGCGCGTCGTATCATCACCACGCCTCGGTTAGGCCGATTGCGCATTTCGCCCCATTTTTACAACACGCGAGAAGACATTGATGAATTGATCCGAAGCTTGCCGGTTTGAATTGGACAGGCTCCCGATCAATCACTCGCAACCATCAACCACAAACCACAGGAGACACCCAATGGATAAAGAAACCATCGCTTTAATCATCGCTCAAAACGGACTGAACACCGCCGCCACTTTGTTGACCGCGAAAACCGTCAAACTCGAAAAACAATTGGCCAAAGCCGGCAGTGACAAAGCCGCCGCCGCCAAGCTGAACAAAGACATTACCAAAACCAAAAAGCTGGCGGCGGCGCTGACCGCTGCCAATGAGGGGCTGACTTCTTATCTGACCAAAACCGGCGAAGACGCCTGATTGACCGCCGAATAAACTCTTTTCCAAATGCGAAGCGCGCGAAGAAGAAAACAGATCTTTTTCGCGCGCTTCGTCATTTTGTTTGCCCGTCGGCAAAAGCAATTGGAACAAAGTCAGGTGACAGTGTTTTGGCGCGGGCTTATAATCCGCGCGCAATCTGTTAGACCAATTCACCTAAAACAAGAATCTCCAAACCTCCCCGACGCTTCATTGATGGTGGGGGCAGGATGGAAACAGGTCGGGACGATGAGCAGGTTGTCTGTCTCCGGCGAGGCGTTGTGGCTGGAAAACTTGCTTCATCTCGCGTCGCCCATTGTTTCACCAATTGACTCACTACGGAGGATTACCTCATGTCCAAACTAAGAAGAATCAAAACGGCAGTGCTTTTGATCTCGTTGCTTGTCGGCGCAAGTGTTTCCACGCTCGCGCAGGATTTTCGCGGTTCGATTGCCGGGCGTGTCACTGAAGCTTCCGGCAGTGCCGTTGTCGGCGCGCAGGTCACCGTCACGAACAAAGCGACCAACACCAGCAACACAGTGACGACCAACGACACAGGCGAATATCAGGTGTTTTATCTCATTCCCGGAACCTACGCCGTTGTCGTCGAAGCCAAGGGCTTTAAAAAATCCGTGCGCCAAAATATTGAAGTGCGCGTCGGCGACAGGCTCGAACTTGATTTGGCGCTGGAAGTCGGCGCAGTGACGGAAACGGTCAATATCACTTCAAATGCGCCTTTGCTGGAGGTCAATTCGGCTTCGGCGGGGCAGGTCATTGACCAGCGGCGCATTTCGGAACTGCCGCTTTCGGACGGCAATCCTTTCGTGCTTTCGCGTCTGGCGCCGGGCGTCACTTACACCGGCGATTTGCGCTTTTCGCGTCCGTTCGATAATGGTGGCACATCGTCCATCGTGGCGGACGGCGCGCCCGGACGAAATGAATTCACGCTGGACGGCACGCCGAATATGGCCAGCGGCGGCGGTCTTGGCCGCGTGGCTTTCGTGCCGCCCGCCGACGCAGTGCAGGAATTCAAAGTCGAAACCGCCGCCTACGACGGCCAGACAGCGCACACCGCCGCCGCGACTGTGAACGTTACGCTCAAGAGCGGAACCAACAGCTTGCACGGAACGGTTTATGAATTCGTCCGCAACGACAAACTTTCCGCCAATACGTTTTTGCTCAATCGCACGATTCTCTCTTCCAATCCGGCGCGCGACCGCGATCAGGACGGAAAGGCTGACCGCGATCCGCTGCGTTACAACCGTTACGGATTCACAGTCGGCGGCCCGGTTTTCGCGCCGCGTTTCGGCACCGGCGGCAAGCCTTACCTGGACGGACGCAACCGCAGCTTTTTCTTTTTCTCGTATGAAGCTCTGCCGGACGTGTTTCCGGAACCGGGGTTGTTCACGGTTCCTTCGCTCAAACAGCGCAACGGCGATTTTTCGGACCTTCCCGGCGGATCGTTGATTTACGATCCGGCGACTTCTCGGCAAGACGGAGCGCGTGTCCGTCGCGATCCGTTTCCCGGCAATATCATTCCCGCCAACCGGATCAGCGCGATTGCCCGCAATTATCTGAACTATTACCCGCTGCCGAATCAGCCCGCCGATTCGCAGGGGCGCAACAACTACATCAGCGCCAATCCGCGCACCGACAAATTCCGTTCAATTTCCGTGCGCTTCGATCAAACCATCAGCGAAAAGCAGCGGTTCTTTGTCCGCTACAGCTATAACAATCGCCGCGAATCACGCGGCAACTGGACGGGGGTGGTCAACGGCATTCGTCCGACCGGCAATTTCCTGTTCCGTATCAACAACGGCGGCACCTTCGACCACGTGTATAACGTCTCGCCCACCGTCGTTATCAATTCCCGTGTCGGTTACTCACGTTTTAACGAGCCGAACATTCGTCAGAATCAAGGCTTTTTCAATCCGGCGACTTTGGGCTTTCCGGCGGCGACGGCGGCTCTGTTTGGACCGGAGTTGTATTTCCCGCGCTTCCGCATCAGCACGGACAGCGACGGCCCCTACTCTTCTCTTGGCGACAGTGTCGGCGGCGGTACGAACTTCAATATCTACACCGCGCAATCCACGGTGACGAAGATTGCCGGCAAACACTCGTTTCGCTTCGGCTACGATTTCCGCTCATATCGCGAAAATTCTTTCGGTGCCGGGCAGGCGGCAGGACGTTACGATTTCACCAACACCTTCACGCGTGGGCCGCTGGACAATTCCGCCGCCGCGCCCATCGGGCAGGAACTGGCTTCGTTTCTGTTGGGATTGCCCATCGGCGGCACGATTGACCGCAATGCCGCGCGGTCGAATCAGGGGCTTTACAACGGCATGTTCGTTCACGACGACTGGAAGCTTTCCAGCAAGCTGACGCTCAATCTGGGGCTTCGCTACGAATACGAAGGCGCGCCGACCGAACGCTTCAATCGGCAACTCGCGGGGTTCGACGCGACGGTCGCCAGTCCGGTCGAAGCCGCCGCCAAAACCGCTTATGCCGCCAGTCCCATTCCCGAATTGCCTGTGGCTAATTTCAACGTCAAAGGCGGATTGCTGTTTGCCGACAGCAATCGGCGCGGCATTTGGGACGCGGACAAAAACAACTTCCAACCGCGCGCCGGCTTTGCTTACCAGTGGAACAGCAAGACAGTCATTCGTGGCGGATGGGGCATTTACACCGTGCCTTTTGTGATTGACGGCGTGAACCAGGCGGGCTTTTCGCTGGCGACGCCGCTGGTCGGCACGACGGACAACGGTCTGACTTCGGTCGGCACGCTGGCCAATCCGTTTCCGACCGGAGTGCTGGTTCCGGCGGGATCGAGCCTGGGGCTGTCGGTGCTGTTGGGGCAGGGAATTTCCTTCCGCCCGCGCGACCTGAAAAACACGCAAGCGCAACGTTGGTCGTTCGGCGTGCAGCGCGAATTGCCCGGCAACTGGGTGGTCGAATTGCAATACGTCGGCAATCATGGCTACGACGGCGCGGTCGGCGTTGCGCTCAATCCGATTCCGCGCCAGTTCCTTTCCACCAGCCCGTTCCGCGATCAGGCGCAGACCGACCGGATCGGCTTATTGAATCAAGCCGTCACCAATCCTTTCCGCAATTTGATTCCGGGAACGGGGTTGAACAACGCGACGGTTTCGCGCTCGCAACTGCTGCGCCCATTCCCGCAATACACAGGCGTGACCGGCATTCGCAATGACGCCACCAGCGATTACCAGTCGGGGCAGGTGCGCGTCGAAAAACGCTTCAGCAAAGGCTACACGGCATTGGTCAGTTACACCTGGTCGAAATTCCTGGAAGCCGGAAGCTTCCTCAACGAAGTGGACACGCAGTTCGAGCGTCGCTTTTCAGACGCCGACGCGCCGCATCGCGTGGTGTTCAGCGGTATTTGGGAATTGCCTTTCGGTCGCGGACGCAAATGGGGCGCGGGCTGGAATCGCGCGCTGGATGCGGCGCTCGGCGGATGGCAGGTACAGGGCATCGGCCAATTGCAATCCGGTCGTCCGCTGACGCTCGGCAACGTGTATTACAACGGCGATCTGTCGAAACTCAAAACCGACATCCGCAGCAGCAACTTCCCGCGCACCCCAACCGACACGCGCACGGTGTTCGATATCAGCGGCTTTTATTTCAACGACAACGCCGTGCGGGTTGATCCGACGAACCCGAGTTCGCCGATTGACCCTAACAAGCAGCGCAACGATATTCGTATCCAGCTCGGCTCGAACATCCGCACGTTGCCCAGCCGCTTTGCGGGCCTGCGCGGCGACGCGCTCAACCTGTGGGATTTGTCCGTCAGCAAGAACTTCACGATTGTCGAAAAAGTGAAGCTGCAATTGCGCGGTGAGTTCCTCAATGCCTTCAACAAAGTCATCTTTGACAATCCCGACCTGAACCCGCGCAACTCGACTTTCGGACAGTTGACGGGGCAGGCCAATCTGCCGCGTGACGTGCAGATTGGGTTGAAGCTGATTTTCTAATGGTTTTCCTCCGCGATTTGCAGTTCCGCCTGGAACTGCAAATCGCGATTTCGGTTTGCGTGGCACAATGATGAAGTCTAAATCCTTCGTTGTCGTTTTGTTGCTGATATTGAGCTTGGCATCAATTGCCAACGCTGATGATTTCAAGTTGGAGCCGGTCAAATGCCGCACGGTCGAAGACGTGGTTTACGGACACAAAGACGGATTGGCGCTGACGTTGGACGTGATGATTCCCGAAACCAGGCCGAAGAACATCGGCGTCATACTGATTGTCAGCGGCAGTTGGAAATCCAAAAAGTCCGATATTCCATTGGAAGAAGCGCAGCTTCGCGGGCAGCACTGGGCGCAG
>CAZRXE010001283.1:0-5475 GCA_964603695.1 uncultured Heliomicrobium sp. | reverse complement strand
TTCTGTCGCAGAACTTCAGATACAAACGCCGCCGATTTTGGGATCGAGCCAGTGTAACCCGGATTCTCATTCGACCAATTGACAATCGTGCCCATTCCGACGGCGTGATGATTGCGACCCGTCAACAGCGAAGCTCGCGTCGGCGAACACAACGACGCCACGTGAAAGCGCGTGTACCGCAACCCATTAGCGGCCAGCGTATCGAGCGTCGGAGTTGGCACGAGGCCGCCAAACGTTGACGTTTGCCCGTAGCCGGCATCATCCAGCAAAACGATCAACACATTAGGCGCACCGGCGGGCGCGGGCTGTTTCGCCGAAGCGAAAAATGCCTGCCAACAAAACGGCGCAAGGCCGAGCAACAACAAACAAACCGCCGGAGCGGCAATGTTCCGTAGTTTTTTCATAGTTCACCAACTGGGTTGCGAAAAAGTAAGAACGCTCAGTTTATACTTTGGGAAGTTAGGGAAAAAGAGTGTGGGTTAGGACTGAGCATACGGAAGTAGCGATAAATCAACGACGCTGGAAGGAATCAATGAATGGCTGCAAAAACAAGGACTAACGCCCGCACCACCATCGCCGTGCAAGGCGCGCGCGTCCACAATCTGAAAAACATCGCCCTGGAAATTCCGCGCGACCGTTTGATCGTCGTCACAGGCTTGAGCGGTTCAGGCAAGTCCTCGCTGGCCTTCGATACGGTTTATGCCGAAGGCCAGCGGCGCTATATGGAATCGCTGTCGAGTTATGCCAAACGATTCATCACGCAGGTGGCCAAGCCCGACGTGGATTTCATTTACGGTCTTTCGCCCGTCATCTCGATTGAACAGAAAACCACGGCCAATAATCCCCGCTCGACGGTCGGCACGATGACGGACATTGCCAGTTATTTGAATCTGCTCTTCGCGACAACTGCCGAAGCGCATTGCCCACGCACAAACGAAATCGTGCCCAGCCGTTCGGCCAATCAAATTCTCGAAGCCATTCTTTCACTGCCCGAAGGCACGGAAATAGAATTGCGCGCGCCGGTGTTCAAGGTTTATGGCGAAGAGTTGGATTACGTGTTCACGGAGTTGCGAAAGAAAGGCTGCCGCCACCTCATCATTGACGGTCGGCTTGTGGACATCTCGCAGCAAATCGAACTCGACGATTCCGCCGTCAAAGAGATGGACGCCGTCGTAGATCGTTTCGTCGTCAGCCGCAAACACGAAAAAGCCATCAAGGCTGGCATCGCGGCGGCGTTGCTGGTGGGAGATAGGTTGATACAAATTCACATTGCCCAAAGCCGCGCCAACAAGACCCAGGCTGCGGCGTTTTATAAGGCGACGTGCAGCGCAACGCATCATTTCGTTTACGGCGACATTCAGCCGGATTTCTTCGTCTTCAACTTTCCCGAAAGCGCCTGCCCGACTTGCGGCGGCTTGGGTGTCAACAAATTGACGCATCCCGAATTACTCATCCCGGATCCGCAACGCAGCGTGCGCGGCGGCTGTTTCGTGCGCGAAGCTTACAAATACAATCCGGACACATGGGATGGGCGCTTGATGTACAGCCTCGCCGAAGCGTTAAAGTTTTCGCTCGATACGCCGTGGGAAAAGCTGCCGGACAAGGCGCGCGACGCAATGCTTTACGGTATTGAAAAGAAGATCAAAATCGTCACGCCGTCCGATGCCAAAGACCTGAGCAGACGCAGCGATTGGGAAGGCAAGGAGATTGGTTTCGGCGGCATCGCGCGGCGCATCGAACGCCATTACCGCCGCTACCGCCAGCGCGGCGAAGCCAGTTCCGGCATGGAAGCCTGGCTTGACAAGGTGATGGTCGAACACGTTTGCCCGGACTGCAAAGGCGCGCGCCTGCGGGCGACACGGCTGCTGTTCACGATTGCGGGCAAGAATGTTTTTGAATTCGGGCAGATGAATTTCGATGAATTGCACGCCTTTCTCGGCACGATCAAACCCACGGGACGTGGCGCGGACGCAGGCCGTCAGGTGCTGAATGAGATTCGCGGGCGATTGGAATTGCTGCTGGGCATCGGCCTTGATTACCTGAATTTCAACCGGCGTTCGGGCACGCTCTCCGGCGGCGAATCGCAACGCATTCGCTTATCCACGCAAATCGGTTCGGGGCTGATGGGAATGCTTTATGTGCTGGATGAACCGAGCATAGGGCTACACCCGAAAGACAATGTGAAGATGATCGCCACGCTGGAACGGCTGCGCGACATCGGCAACACCGTCATCGTGGTCGAACACGACGAAGACACGATTCGCGCCGCCGATCACGTCATCGAAATGGGCATTGGCGCAGGCATTCACGGCGGCGAAGTCGTCGCACAAGGCACGCTCAAAGACGTGCTGGCTTGTAAGGCGTCGCCGACCGGACAGTTCCTTTCCGGCAAACGATCCATTGCTACGCCGAAGCAACGGCGCACCGGCAACGGCAAATCCCTGGTGATTCGTGGAGCGCGCGAAAACAACCTGAAATCGGTGAACGTGACCATTCCCCTCGGCCAACTCGTAGCGATCACTGGAGCTTCCGGCTCCGGCAAAAGCACGCTCATCAACGAAATCCTGTTCAAAGCCCTCTGGAAAAAGCTGGAAGACACACGCACGCTGCCCGGCGAACACGATGGCGTAGACGGTCTGGAACACGTCCACAAAGTCGTCAACATTGACCAATCGCCGATTGGCCGCAACAGCCGCTCGAATCCCGCGACCTACATAGGTTTTTACGACACGATCCGCGACCTTTTCACCCGCGCGCCGCTGTCGGTTGAACGCGAATACAAACCGGGAAGGTTTAGCTTCAACGTCAAAGGCGGTCGCTGCGAAGAATGTCAGGGCGAAGGCGTCATCAGGACGCAGCTTTATTTCATGCCCGATGTCGAAGTGACCTGCGGCGCGTGCAAAGGCGCACGCTTCAACAGCGAAACTCTGGAAGTTACGTTGCGCGGCAAGACGATTGACGACGTCCTGAACATGTCTGTCGAGGAAGGCGTCGCGTTTTTCAAAAGCGAACCAGCCATCGGCAAGAAGATTGAAGTATTGAGTGATCTCGGTCTTGGTTATTTGACGCTCGGCCAATCGGCGACGACGCTTTCCGGCGGCGAAGCCCAACGCATCAAAATCGCCACGGAATTGAGCAAGCTGCAACGCGCCAAACACACTGTTTACATTCTGGATGAACCGACGACGGGCTTGCACCTGGCTGATATTGAACGGCTGCTGGAATCACTGAACCGACTGGTTGATGCCGGGCATTCAGTCTTGTTGATCGAACACCATCTGGATGTCATCAAAACCGCCGACCACGTCATTGACCTTGGCCCCGAAGGCGGTCACGCAGGCGGCGAAATCGTCGTGACGGGTACGCCGGAAGAAGTGGCGGCCTGCAAGCGGTCGCATACAGGGCGGTTTTTGAAGGCACATTTGCGTACCTAATGGAGCAAAACAGAGTTTTTCCGCTTTTGCATTACCAAAAATGAGTTGCCAGAACGGTGGGCGGGCCGGGAGTGTTGTCCAGAATTTTGACCGAGAAGACAATTTGCAGATTCTTCCTTTGCCAGCCTTCAGGGGCGCGGCGAGCCAGCATTTCAAAGTGAATGGGGTTGGTCAGGAATTCGCCCGCCGCGCGCGTGCCGTATTGCGTGATGCCGGCGGCGGTAATCAGTATTTCGCCGGTTTCGGATTGGAAGACTCGCGAGATGATGACGAAGTCTTCTGAGACTCTGCCCGTGATCGGCAGCGCAGAAAATCCCCAGGAGTTTCGAGGATCAACTTTGTCCACAATGAAGCGGTGATAAACGTCTCGCTCCTCGAAAACAAACCTCAAATGATTGGCGATGCCCATGGTCCAGCGATTGCCGAAGGCTCCCAGCAACACCGCCGGCGAATGGCGCAAGTCGGCGAACGAAGCTTCGTTGCCGATTTTGATGAAGCTGTTTTTGTGCAGCCGTGCAAACAGTGCGGTCAATTGCGCTGTGGCGTGCGAAGTGCCGATGCCTACGTATTGATCCGTGATGGCGGCCACGTCTTCGCCGCGTAATATCTCGTCGGGCGGCAAGTCGTAAGAGGGGTCTTTGCCGGGCGGCAATGCCGCCTGACGATGTTGCCAGTTTTCCCGCGCCTGGCCCGTTAATTGGTAAACGGCGGGCTGCGTCGTGCAAATCAGAACGGGTTTGTTGCTGGCCAACACCGGCCCCCAAAATTGATCGAGCGCCGATTGAGAAGGCGGACGGAAAACGTACATGGCCAACGCCACAGCCAATGCGGCGATTACGATCAAGACCGCCGCCCAAAATTTACGCAACCGCTTGGCCGATACAGGCGAAGGAACCGTCGCCCTGTCGGTTTCCGATTCGACGGCGACCATGTGTTCCGGTGATTGCTCACGCGCGATGAACGGCGGCGGAAACTCCGGCGGCGAATCGCACTGAATAAAACGCGGGCAATACGCTCCCTTGGGCAATTCGATCCGGATGCAAGCTTCCGTTTGTTCGTGGGCGTAAAACTCCTGCAATTTGTTTCGCAGCGCGTAAGCGCGATTGCGAACCGCACCGTCTTCGTTGGGCGAATAATCGGAAGGGCGGCGCATGACTTCGACGCCGATCAGATATTCGTTGATTTCGCTGCCCTGCCCCGCGATTTCCTTTTCACAGATAAACTTCAAAAAATTTCTGAGTTGTTCGCTGCGGGCGAAGGTCTGGCTGCGCAGCACTTGATTCAGCGCCACCTGCTTTTGCTCGTCCGTCATTGTCGAACTCAATGTCGTCATCGGGATTGTTTATGCGATATCGTTGTGTTTGCGGGAATTATAGCCGCTCCAAACCGTTTGCAAACGGTTTCAGAACTTTTTTGTCGCCGCTACCCCGGCTACTCTGCCGCCGAAAAACGATTGACTGAATCCACCACGGCTTGTTTTGCTGAGACGCCACCTACCGACCGGATGGCGCAACTTTAACGATCCTATTTTTCGGAGACCCAAGCAATGAATCGAACCAACGCTTCCCTTCTGGCCTTGTTGTGCCTTGTCTGTGCATTCGCGTTTCCAGCCCTGGCGCAAACTAACACCGGAACAATCACTGGCGAAGTCAACGACACCAACAAAGCCGTTGTGGCAGGCGCGCGCGTGCGCGTCACGAATCTGGCGACGGGGTTTTCCCAGGACGTTCTGAGTACGAGCGCGGGCGTCTTCAGTGTGCCTTCGCTGCCGCCGGGCGAATACGGTGTGGTGGTCGAGGCGGCGGGCTTCAAAAAAGCGCAAATCGCCCGCGTTGAAGTGCTGACCGCCGGCACGGCTTCGCTGAGCGTCATGCTCGAAGTCGGTCAGGCTTCCGAAACCGTGCAAATCGTGGCCGAAGCCGCATTGCTGACGCAGGACAGCGCGGCCTTTTCCGCCACAATTGAAAACAAACTGCTCGTGGACATTCCTTTTCCCGAACGCAGTGCCTTGGGCGCAATCATGCTGACGGCGGGCGTGGCC
>CAZRXE010001282.1:0-7505 GCA_964603695.1 uncultured Heliomicrobium sp. | reverse complement strand
GCAGCGCCTTTGTTCGCCCGGTCGAAGATGACGATGACGATGACGGGAAAGAGGAAAAACGGGAAAAAGAAGAACGCCGTGAAGCGAGGCACAAAACTCGCAAGTTAAAATGACTTGACTCCATCTAACAAGGAGAGCATCTATGAGAGAAATCAACATTGGCGCGGCAGTGCTAAGCAATGGCCGCGAAGTTGGTTCCGTTGAACAAGTGGTTCTGGATTGCGATTCTTACGAAGCCGCGCACCTCGTCATCAAGCACGGCGGCGCGCTGCAATCTCAACTGCGGCTGATGCCCGCCAACTGGGTAATAAGCGCAGAACATGACTCCATTCATATTAGCCGGATGGAAAACGAACTCGGCGAATTGCCTGTGTTCGAGTTGCAGCATTACACGCGCCTCGACCAACTCGACGAAGAGCATGACGAACATCCACGGTCGAAAATCCGGCCGTCGGATTGGATTTATTATTTCGTGCCGATGCTGACAGGCGGGTTGGGCGAGCCTTACGCCGCTCCCGGTGTCCGCGTCACCGAACCGCAGCTTGCGCCATCAGAAAGCGCCATCCGGCGCGGCCTGCCGGTGGAATCCAGCGACGGGCACAAAGTCGGCGAAGTGCAGGAAGTCCTGTTCAGCGAACCCGACTGGCGGTTGAGCGGCGTCATCATTGGCCGAGGCTTCATCCGCACGCACCCGATGCGCGTTCCCGCCGATTGGATCACGCGCATCAGCACGGAAAAAATCATACTCAATCGCTCCAAGTCGCAAGTCGAACAGTGGGAAAAAGAATCGGCCTGAAACGGCGGGCATATTGTTTGCACCTTCAAGACGGCAAGGCAGACACAAGAAACCACGACAACGTCTTTAGTTCATTGCAGTGACCAACTTGGAACCACAATGACACTTTGCCGGAATTAGGATGGCTGGGAGATTTCCCCAAATTCGCGTGGAAATCCGCAGCTAATAGATGGAGGGCAAACAAATGCGCACGACAGAACCTATCGCCATTGACCTGGGCGGCGAACGAATCTCTTTTCCCCTGGAAATTCTGGAAAAATACAACCAGCCGGGACCGCGTTACACCAGTTATCCCACCGCGCCCGAATGGCGCGAAGATTTTGGCGAAGCCGATTGGCTCGCCGCCATCGAAGAAACTTACGCCAGCACCGCGCCGCTTTCGCTTTACGCGCACCTGCCGTTTTGTCAGTCGCTGTGTTTGTTCTGCGGCTGCAACGTCATCATCAGCAAAAAACACGAAGAAGTTTCCGCGCCTTATTTGACGCGCCTGAAACAGGACATCACGCGGATGAGCCAGCGCATTAACCCGGCGCGCCGCGTTGAACAATTGCACTGGGGCGGCGGCACGCCGACTTATCTTTCCGCCGCGCAGATCGAAGAGTTGTTTACTCACCTGACCGAACATTTCAATTTCGCGCCCGATGCTGAAATCGGCATCGAAATCGAACCGCGCACCACCAGCGAAGAGCAGTGCCAAACGCTGCGGCGGCTGGGGTTCAATCGTCTGAGTTTCGGCGTGCAGGATTTCGATCCGCTCGTCCAAAAAACCGTCAATCGCGTGCAGCCTTACGAAATGACCAAAGCGATTTTCGAC
Organism: uncultured Heliomicrobium sp.; assembly: GCA_964603695.1. Taxonomy (GTDB): domain Bacteria; phylum Acidobacteriota; class Blastocatellia; order RBC074; family RBC074; genus RBC074. The sequence goes on along the minus strand of CAZRXE010001282.1, from coordinate 5,895 downwards.
ACCTGCCGCGCGCTCGGCTTTTCGAGCATCAACGTGGATTTGATCTACGGCCTGCCGCATCAAACCGTGGACAGCTTCACGCAGACCGTCGAGAAGATTTTGACGCTCAGCCCTGACCGCATTGCGCTGTTCAGTTACGCGCACGTGCCGTGGCTGAAAAAACAGCAAGGCAGTTTTGCCAAACATCTGCCAATGGGCCTGGACAAATTCCGCATCTTCCGCCGCGCCATCGAACAACTGACCGAAGCCGGCTACCGCTACATCGGCATGGATCATTTTGCGCGTCCCGAAGACGAACTTTGCCGCGCGCAGGACGACCGCACCTTGACGCGCAACTTTCAGGGGTACACGACCAAAGCGGGTTGCGATCTGTATGCTTTCGGCGTCAGTTCCATCAGCAGTCTGGAAAATGTTTACGCGCAAAATTGGCGCGACCTGCCGCAGTATTACCAAGCCGTTGATGAAGGCCGCGTGCCCGTCATGCGCGGAATGCGCGTGACGGCGGAAGACAAATTGCGCCGCGCCGTCATCAACCGCATTTTGTGCCACGGCACGCTGCCCAAAGCCGAAATCGAACGCGAATTCGGGATCAATTTCGATGAACACTTCGCGGCGGATTTGGCGCGGCTGGCGGAATTGGAACGCGATCAGCTTGTGCGGGTGAACCGCGACAGCATTGAAGTCACCACGCTGGGACGAATCTTCATGCGCAACGTGGCAATGGCCTTCGATGCGCGATTGAACCGCGAAGAACAGGCGCGGCAGCGCGTTTTTTCGCGAACTTTATAAAACCTTTATGCCTCAATTGGTTTGGAACGAAACAGATTTCATCGAATGTCTGGGCGTGTTGCCGGAGATTGATGAGTACGAAACTGGCCGTCATTTCACCATTCACCGCAATGGCTTGCGTCTTTTACTCTCGGTCTATCAATATGACGCGGCTGTTTGGCTCTCCCTGTATCGAGAAGAATCAAAAGAGGCGCTGTTTACAATCCAGATGAGTGATTGTTCTGGGACAAGATATGTGAAAGGCAATAAAGGACGGAGTTATCTTGAGTTCGCAGCCGCCAATCTCTTCAGCAATCGTTACGATGGAGAGTCGTTGATACCAATGGGCGTTCGTTTGTCCGTTGACCCCGATTTCAAAATCGAACTTTTCCAAGTTTGAGAACTCATGAAAAGAAGACTGTTCCTTGCTCGAACCGCTTCTGCGGGAAGCGGGCTTCTATTAGCTGAACTCTTACACAAACCTATTCAGGCTGCTGCGCCGGCCATCATTACGGCGCAACGTCCGCAGATTCCTTTTGGCGTGCAAAGCGGTGACATTACGCCGGCGCGCGCCGTGGTCTGGAGTCGCAGTGACCGTTCAGCGCGGATGCTGATCGAATATGCGACGACCGAATCTTTCCAAAATGCGCAACGCATTCTTGGCCCGGCGGCAATCGAATCTTCTGATTTCACCGCGCGCGTTGATCTGACGGGTTTGCCCGCCGGGCAAAAGATTTTTTACCGCGTCAGTTTCCAAGACCTCGAAAATTCAAAAGTCACGAGCGAACCGGTCATCGGCAGTTTTTTGACGCCGCCGAACACCAAGCGCGACGTGAGTTTTGTGTTTGGCGGAGACGTGTGCGGACAAGGCTGGGGCATCAATCCGGAATTCGGCGGCATGAAAATCTATGAGGCGATGCGACAGCATCAGCCGGATTTTTTCATTCACTCCGGCGACACGATTTATGCCGACGGGGTGATTCAAGCCGAAGTCAAACTGGATGACGGTTCGATCTGGAAAAACCTGACCACGCCGGAAAAATCCAAAGTCGCCGAAACGCTGGACGAATTTCGCGGCAATTACCGTTACAACCTGCTGGACGCAAATTTTCGCCGCTTCAATGCAGAAGTGCCGATGCTGGCGCAATTGGACGATCACGAAGTCCGCAATAACTGGTATCCGGGGCAAATTCTGGACGATCCGAAATACACCGTAAAAAGCATTGATTTGCTGGCGGCACGCGCCAAACGCGCATTTCTGGATTATCTGCCCCTGCGTTTGAATGCGGATGATCCTGAACGCATCTTTCGCGCGTTCAATTATGGCCCACTGCTGGATGTGTTGATGTTGGACGAGCGCAGTTATCGCGGGCCGAACACGCCCAATCTGCAAGCGACGATCAATGATGAATCCGTCTTTTTAGGTAGCGCGCAGCTCAAGTGGATCAAACAACGGCTGCTGGCTTCCAAAGCGCGCTGGAAAGTCATCGCCAGCGACATGCCCATCGGTATCATCGTTGGGGACACGGGCGGAAAGTTTGAGGCCTTTGCCAATGGCAACAACGGCCCGGCGCTGGGGCGCGAATTGGAAGTCGCCGAGCTGCTGCGCTTCATCAAACGCAATCGCATCAAAAACGTGGTTTGGGTGACAGCGGACGTGCATTATTGCGCGGCGCATTATTATGACCCGGCCAAAGCGCAATTCACGGATTTCACGCCGTTTTGGGAATTCGTGGCCGGGCCGCTCAACGCGGGAACCTTCGGGCCGGGAAAGATGGACGACACTTTCGGCCCGCAAGTAAAATTCACAGGCATTCCAGCAGGCATGAAAGCGAACCGTTCGCCGAAAGACGGTTTTCAATTTTTCGGCGCGGTCAAAATTGATGGCAAAACCGAAGTCATGACGGTCGCTCTGCACGATCTGAATGGCAAACAACTTTACAGCGTTGACCTTCCACCGCAGAAATAGTTCTTTATGTTCAACTCAAAATTCACTCGCGTGTTGTTGCTCCTTTCATTATTGGCCTGTTTCGTGCTGGCGACGCTGCCGCTGGCGGTTCGCGGCTGGGGACAAAAAGGCCACGAAATTTCCGGTTTGGTCGCGGCCAGAAAGCTGCCGGCGGAAATGCCCAAGTTCTTTCGCAAAGCGGCGGAACAACTCAGTTATTTGAATCCCGAACCGGATCGCTGGCGCGCCCGCGAAGAATCCAATCTGGACCGGGCAATGGACACGGCTTATGCGCCGGATCATTTTCTGGATATGGAATTGGTTCCCGAAGCGGCGATGAAGGCTTTGAACCGTTACGACTTCACGGCGGAAATGATTAAGGCCGGGCAGAAACCCACGACGGCGGGCTTTGTGCCTTACCGTATGCTGGAACTGTTTCAGACCTTGCGGATAGAGTTCCGGTTGTGGCGGGCGGAAAAAGACGCCAACAAACGCAAATGGATCGAACAGCGCATCATCAACGATGCAGGCATTCTCGGCCATTACGTTAGCGACGTGGCCAATCCGCATCACACGACGATTCATTACAACGGTTGGTCGGGCGCGAATCCGAACGGTTACACAGTGTTTTCACGCGAACGCGGCATACACTTCCGCTTTGAAGAAGAATTCGTCAGCGCAAAGATCAACGTCAACGATATTCTGCCGCTGGTGGCCGAAAAGCCGCGCGTGGTGGAAAAACCGCGCGAAGAGTTGTGGGAGTATTTGAAAGCCTCGAACAAACTGGTCGAACCGCTTTACATCCTGGACAAAAAAGAACAGTTCAGCGCGACGAATAATTCGCCCGAACATAAAAAGTTTGTCAGTGAAAGACTGGCGGCGGGAGCGCAAATGCTGCGCGATTTGTGGTGGACGGCTTGGGCGACGAGCGCGCCAACAGCGACGCCGGCTGCGACAAATTGATCCGGCAAAAAATTAAGGCTGTCCGGATTCCCCAACGATTACACCCCAACTGCATAATCAAAACCCGGACAGCCTATCTTGGCGAGGTTACCCAAGGTCAGGTTCCGCACTATCCCGAACCATTGACCTGACCTCAAGTAACCTCTTTTCGCTGTCGGGACGCAATATCGTCCTGAAGTGTTGAGCAATTGTCACGAACTCTTTGTAAATACATTTTTCCGTCACTGATGGCGTGAATCAGTAAACCTCGGCTTCGCCTTCGGGCCGCGTGCGCCAGCGGCGATGAATCCATAACCATTGATCGGGATGGCGACGAACAATGGCTTCGATGGCTTTGGCGTAACGCGCGGTGTTGATCCGGACATCTTCTTCGCGATTGCCGGTGGAGATGGTTTCAATGGGCGGTTCAAAATGCAGCCGGTGGATCTTCGCCGCTTCGTCCCAAACGATATAACCGGGCAAAACCACCGCGCCGGTACGTAGCGCAAGCGTGGCCACACCTGCGGTTGTGCTGGCCTGAAGGCCGAAGAAGTCGCAAAAGACGCCTTCTTCGCGCGAGGAATTCAAGTCGGCCAGAATTCCCACCACGCCGCCGGATTTCAATGTCTTCAGGACTTCGCGGACGGAGTTTTTCTTGTCAATGCTGCGATTGCCGAAACGCAGGCGATAACTTTCCGCCAGGCGTTCGACCAACGGATTGTCCACGCGCCGCGCCAGAAACGACATCGGATGACCGTAAATCGAATGCGCGAAAACCGACAATTCCCACGCGCCGATGTGCCCGGTCAGCAGAATCACGCCGCGCCCCCTGGCAACAGCGTCCAGGTAATTGTTCAAGCCAACATAACTGACGATGGATTCGATGTTTCCGCGATTGAATCGCGGAAACTGGCTGATTTCGCCCAGCAGTCGGCCCAGATTGCGAAACGTGCCGCGTTTGATTCGCGCACGCTCGCCGTCGCTGATTTCGGGAAATGCCAGCCGCAAATTGACCTCTGCGTGACGACGCAGATGCGGCAAGACCAGATGCGCGATTGCGCCCACCGCCTGTCCGGCTCGAATGGCCAATCGCCGAGGCAGCAAGCCGGCGCTTTTCAAAATCGCCCAGGCAACGGCGAATTCGACATAGCTGCGCACCAAGCCGCGACGTTTGAGGGACTCTCGGAGCGTGATTTGATAGGTTGAATTGTTTTCGGTAGCCACTTGATGCAAGCGGCGGCGAAGCTAGCACGCGCCGCGACGGGGTGTCAATTTTCGCCTCCTGCCTGAGCGTTTCGCCCGAAGCCGGGTTGTGTTGTATGCTGCCGCCCGCAGCCGGACGGTTGCCAAAGGGCTGATTGCTCGGCTGAGATTCCAAACAACCCGAATCCGCACTTCATCAAAATCAAATGACCAAACGCGAAATCAAAGTTGCGCATAGTCCTGATTCGGACGATGCATTCATGTTTTACGGACTTGCCACGGACAAGCTGGACACGGGCGATCTGCATTTCACCCACGTGTTGAAAGACATTCAATCGCTTAATCAGATTGCGATGACCACGCAAGAATACGACGTGACGGCGGTGTCTTTTCACGCTTACGCCTACATTGCCGACAATTACGCTTTGCTGCCGCACGGCGCAAGCATCGGCGACGGTTACGGCCCCATCGTCGTGGCGCGTCAGCCCGTTCCTGCCGGCGAATTGAAAAACCTGCGCATCGCCATTCCAGGCAAACTGACCAGCGCCTATTTGTCTTTGCGGCTGCACACGCCGGAGTTTGAATACGGCATTGAGCCTTTTGACGAAATCATTGATTCGGTTGCGGCGGGTAAATACGACGCGGGACTGCTGATTCACGAAGGCCAGTTGACCTTTCACGAACAAGGGCTGCACAAGATCGTTGACCTGGGCGCGTGGTGGAAAGCTGAAACCGGCCTACCGCTGCCGATGGGCGGCAACACCATCAAACGCGACCTGGGCGCGGAACTGCAAAAACAAGTCTCTTATTGGCTGCACCGCTCCATCCAATTTTCAATGGACAATCGTCAGGACGCATTGGCTTATGCCATGCAGTTCGCACGCGATATGCCGGTGGAAACGGCGGACAAATTCGTTGCGATGTGGGTCAACAATTCGACGCTCAGTTACACCGACCGAGACCGTCAGGCAGTGCAATTGCTGCTGGATGAAGGATTCAGAAAAGGCGTGATTCCAAATCAGGTCAAAGTCGAG
>CAZRXE010001281.1:0-6377 GCA_964603695.1 uncultured Heliomicrobium sp. | reverse complement strand
GTGTTTCTGGCGTTGTTCGGCAAGGGCTGGCAGCAAGGCGTGGCGCGGGAGGCGATGGAGGTGATGGTGGATGGCGTGCCGGTGGAAGTGTTGTATGCAGGCGAACAAGCGACAGGCACTGCGCAACTGAATCTGAGATTGCTGCCAACGCTGAAAGGGCGCGGCGAAGTGGCTGTGCGTGTCAATTACGCCGGGCGCGTGGCGAATCCGGTCAAGATTTTTATCAAGTGAAATTTCATGCCTAATGTCAGCGTCCATAGCCTGTACGGACGCGAGGCAAGCGACTTGTTGACGCTCATTTCAGGACGCCAACAGGCTGATTCCCAAAAACAACATTTCAACCGAGCCGGCGCAAAATGGCCCAACATTTTTCCAGCGCGGACTTCGTGTCGAAGGGGGTTTCGCTTGTGATTTTGATGGCAAACATCTTGATCAAAGGACAAACGAGGGTAATTCGCGCTGCGGCGTGGTATGCCAAAGAGCAACCGACCTTCAGCTACGCACTGGCGTTGGTAGGGCTTTGTTTGTGGAGCAGTTGCCATTTTCAAGCGTCGGAATCAGAAGACGATTGGCGATGAACATCCGTTGCGGAAAGGTTTCACCGATGCCATGGGCTTGCCCCGTGACATCATTTTGTCAAGGCTGAATCTGTGCAATTACCGTAATTCGAATATTTCCGCAACGGAGTAGTCAATGTACAATTGTGAAAACTCTCAGCCAAAGCTATATTCTGGTCAGGGCAATCGCTTTTAAAAATTGAGACGAATGAGCAGTTTACGAAACTGGATGTGTAAGGGTATTTCAAGTTGGCTAAAAACTTGAGCAATTCCCGGGGCAGTAGGACCGTCAACTGACCCTGCCAAACCTACTTCAAATAAGCCCTTTGTTTTCATACAAATTTAAATGCGATTGCCATGAATTCTGGTCTGTAGATTCAGAGGCGGGCCTGCTTCGCCTCCTTGACTTGAGTAGGTTTGGTACCTGGGCATTTCCGGGAAAGTAGATATAGTTCATTGACCAAATTTTGACCGGACTCGATGACAAAAGCTGCCAATACGTGCCTGCCGAGGCACTTTCGCGGCTACTGCAAACAGTTTCAAATGTAGGTAGTCAGCAGCAAGTGTTAGTTGTTGCGCGAGTCAACGGCCGGATTCATAACCCCTAGGTACGTGGTTCGAGTCCACGTGCCGCCACTCATCAAATCAACAACTCACCTTTCAACGATTTGTTGTCAGGAATGTATTCGGGGACATCAACGATGTCCCCTTAGTTATTTTTGCCCGGCTCTTCAGGAGATCCTGTGACCCCATTTCGTTTCGCCTCGTTTGTGCTGATTTTGCTTTCCTCGTTCTCCACGCCGCAGCAACCGAATCCGCGAAACGTTCGCGTGGCGGCGGGGAGCGGAGTGGTTGGAGGAAGTCTGAGCGTTCCAGTCGAACTGGTTTCGCAGGGCGATGAAAACGCCGTGAGTTTCACGCTGGTTTTTGATCCGGCGCTGCTGACCAATCCGCAAGTGGAATTGGGCAGCGCCGCCACTGGCAGCTTGCTGACGGTCAATCCGAATCAGGCGGCGCAGGGTCGCTTAGGCGTTGTCCTGAGTTTGCCCGCCGGACAGCAATTCAATGCGGGCGTGCGGCAGATTGCGGTTGTTAGTTTCAAAATCCCCGCCAACGCCGCAGTCGGCGCAACGTCAGTGAGTTTCGGCGATCAACCCGTCCGGCGCGAAGTCGTGGATCCGAACGCACGATCCCTGACAGCCGATTTCCTGTCCCGGCAGGTACTCATCACGCCGGAAGGGTTTGAAGCGGACGCCGCGCCGCGTCCCAACGGCAACAACGACGGCAACGTCACACTGGCGGATTTCGTGCAGGTGGGACGCTTTGTCGCCGGGCTGGATGTGCCGGATATGGCTGGCGAATTTCAGCGCGCGGATTGCGCTCCGCTCAACACTTTGGGCGACGGGCGACTAACCATCACCGATTGGGCGCAGGCCGGACGCTACGTCGCCGGACTGGATGCAGCGCGACGCGCCGGCGGTCTGGCGGAACCTTTGCCGAACGCCCTTCCGAACGAATCCGACTCGAACGAACAAGCCACGGTTCGTTTGAACATTGACGCTTTCAACGTGGCGAACGCCGCAAGCGAACAAATCGCCGCAATCACGCTCGATGCGCAAGACAGCGAAAACGCGCTCGGATTCAGTTTGTCCTTCAATCCGGCGCACTGGCGCTTTGTGGTTGCCGAAACCGACGTCGCCGCTGTCACGTTGCTGGTCAATGCCGAACAGGCGGCGCAAGGCCGCATTGGTTTAGCGATGGCGCTGCCTGCCGGGTGCAATTTCGAGCGCGGCGAACGACGGCTGGTGCGGCTGCGTTTTACCGCCATTACGAAAGCCGCGCCGCTCACGGTCAATTTCGCCGACGCGCCAGTCACCCGCGAAATCGCCGACATCAACGCGCGTGCGCTGCCGGCTCGCTTCGTCATCGCGGGCAACTTGCTGGCTGGCCATTTTTGAAAGGAACGTGAATGTACAACCTGAACGCCGCCATAGTCGGCACGGGATTTATGGGATCCGCTCACGCCGAGGCGCTACGCCGATTGGGCGTCAATGTGATTGGAATTGTCGGCTCTTCGGCGGCCAAATCCGAACGCGCGGCTGCCACGTTGGGATTGGCGCGTGCGTACTGCAGCTTAGAGGAATTACTGGCCGACGCTGAAGTGCAGATCGTTCACATTACTTCGCCGAACCGGTTTCACTTCGCGCAAGCCTGCGCGGCGCTAGATGCCGGCAAGCATGTTCTGTGCGAAAAGCCGCTGGCGATGAATACGGAAGAATCGGCGGCGCTGACGGCACTGGCCGCACAAAGCGGTTGCGCGGCGGGCGTGAATTACAACATTCGCTTCTATCCGCTCTGCATCGAAGCCCGCGAACGCATAGCCCACGGCGAACTCGGCCAGGTGCTTTCGGTCACTGGTAGTTACGTACAAGACTGGCTGCTGCATCCGACGGATTACAACTGGCGCGTACTGGAATCAGAAGGCGGCGCGTTGCGCGCCGTGGCGGACATCGGAACGCATTGGCTGGATTTAGTGCAAGCGATCACCGGTCTGAAAGTTGAAGCCGTATGCGCCGATCTGAAAACTGTTTATTCAGCGCGCCAGCGCCCTGCGGGCGAAGTCGAAACCTTTTCCGGCAAAGTCGTGCAAACGGCTTCAACGCAAACCGTCGCCATCAACACTGAAGATCAGGGCGGCGTACTGCTGCGTTTTGAAACCGGCGCGCGCGGCGTGTTGTGGGTCTCGCAAGTGACGGCGGGACGCAAAAACTGTTTGCGGTTTGAAATCGCCGGTTCGCGTGCGGCGCTGGCCTGGAACAGTGAACAGCCGGACGAACTCTGGTTGGGACATCGCGATGGTGCCAACGAACTGTTGCTGCGCGATCCGGGTTTGATGTCCGACGCGGCGCGGCGCTTCACCAGCTATCCCGGCGGGCACGCTGAAGGCTATCCGGATTCTTTCAAACAATGTTTCAGGGTTTTTTACGATTACATCGCCGCTGACGATTTCGCTTCGCTGCCGCCGTTTCCAACTTTTGCCGATGGTCATCGGGAAATTCAGCTTTGCGAAGCGATTCTGCGCAGCCATCGCGAGCAGCGTTGGATCCCACTCTAAAAATCAGGAGCGTTCGGAATGAATTACAGTTACCAAGACATAGCCAAAATGATTGACCACTCGCTGCTTAACCCAACGTTGACGGCGGAAGATCTGGAACGCGGAATCGAAATCGCGCTGGCTTACGACGTGGCCAGCGTGTGCATTCTGCCTTACGCCTTGCGGCATTGCGCCAAACGACTGGCCGGCAGCGACGTCCGCGCCAGTACGACGATTGGCTTTCCGCACGGAGGCCACGCCACACGAATCAAAGTCGCCGAAGCCGAACAGGCGCTGGCCGACGGCGGCGAAGAACTCGATATGGTCGTCAATATCAGCCAGACGCTGAGCGGCAATTGGAACTACGTCCGCGAAGACATCAGGGCGGTGATTGATGTGGCGCACGCGCACAGCCAGAAGGTCAAAGTGATTTTCGAGAACGCTTATCTGAACGACGAACAGAAAATCCGGCTCTGCGAAATCTGCGGCGAACTCGATGCCGATTGGGTGAAGACTTCGACGGGTTATGCGCCCGGCGGAGCGACGGACGCGGATTTGATCCTGATGCGCGAACATTCGCCCGCGCGGGTGCAAATCAAAGCGGCGGGCGGAGTGCGCACGCTTGACCGGCTACTGGAAGTCCGCGCGCTGGGCGTCAGCCGTTCCGGCGCGACACAAACCGTGGCGATGCTGGAAGACTGCAAGCGGCGTTTAGGATTGACGAGCGATTCGCCCGTTGCCATCGAAACCTTACACAATCCGAATTACTGATCTTCCGCTGCCTGAATAGCGCAAACGAATCGGGCGAGGGACAACAGCTTTCGGCTGCCTCCCCTCGCCCGGTCTTTTCTCGAAAAATCGTTGTGTTTATTTCTTCTTCACGATGATGGTTCCCGCCATGTCCGCGCCGCCTTTGCCGCCGTGAAAGCCGCAGTGATAGGGATACTTGCCGGCTTTGGTGAACTGATAACTGAAGCTTTCGCCAGCCTTCAGATTCTTGGAAACGAACGCGTCCGTGTCTGATTTGATCGTGTGCAAGCCTTCCTTGTTATCCCAAACAACGGTGTCGCCTTCGTTGACGGTCAGTGTCTTCGGCTCGAATTTGAAATTGGTAACGGTAACTTTGTTCGCGCCTTGCGCGGAAACTTCCAGTTGCGCCGAACGATTGATCACACCGGCCATCACAAAGGCCAGCAAAAGGGCTAACGAAACAAAACGCAGTGTCTTTTTCATGGGGTTTCTCCTTGGGTCGAAGTGTAAAACAAAAGCGCGCAACTCAAGGCGTCAGCACAGTGCCTTGCCCGGAGCGCGCGCCGAATCAGTTGAACGAAATCTTCAACTTGATCGGAAAATCAAACCGATTACATCTTGTCCTTCTTTTCCTTCTTGTCTTTCTTCATTTTGTCAGCCTTGAGCGGCTTGGCGGGTTTGAACTTTTTCGGCAATTCGGTGCCGGTGGCGTTGCCGTTGACTTCAACAATCTGCGGTTTCAGCGGACCGAGCGCGCCAAGCAGTTCATTTTTCTCTTTGGCCGGAACGTTGAATTTGTCCAGGGCTTTGACCAGGTCTTCGACCAGCGCGTTGAACTCGCCTTCGGTCACGCCCATACGCTTGTGGGACTCTTTCATGCTCAGTCCGTCGTATTTGCAGGGCCCGCCGGTGGCCGAGCAAACAAAAGCGTTGAGATTGGTCACCAGACGATTGGCATCTGTCTTGGCGAACTTCTTGTTGATACGTTCATCCTTGAGCACGATTCCTGCGAACTCATTGACCACGGCGGCCACGGCCTTTTCGCCGCCGAGACGATCATACAAGGACTTCTCTTGCGCCAATGCCGCCACTGACAGCGCAGCCACCAGACAGCAGCTTACAAAAATGGTTTTCAAACTTTTCATTGATTTTGCCTCCTAAGAGTAGTTGACGATGGCCCGGCTGCAGAATGCTCTACCGGGCAAGGTTGAGTGACATTACCGAACTTAAATCAAAAGTGATTGCGAGTTTTGCGAACAAGATTGCTTTTCCCAACTCGATTACGAATCGAATTCCACTGCGGATTGCCTGAGATGAAATTTTATGACTCTTGAGTTTAGCGAGCGGACTGTATGACGACCGGCCCGTAAGCACAAGTCATCAGGGACGAATCATTGTGCCGCGAGCCTATCTTCCATCATTTTTCGTTCGACTTCGCGGCGCAGGCTTTCGTAACCGCGCGCCATCGCCCAGCCGTGATTCCATTTGAAAATCGGTTTGAGCAGCGGTGAAAGCCAGCGTAGCAGTGGTTTGTCCGCGCGAAGTCGCCAGTCGAAGGTGATGTATACGCCGTCGCCTTCGGGTTCCAGTCCCCAGACGCCGCGTCCGACGAAATCGCCCGTCGCTTTGATTTCAATCGTGCGCGGTTTGTCGTGATGAACGGTTTCCGCCGTCCAGCGCAATCGGTAAGGCAGCCGGCCTTTGGTCAGCAGGATGGCTCGGTCGCCTATACCGTCTGCTCTACCGGAAGGTTCGTAATCCACCTTTAAATAAACGTCCGGCCACCAGCGTGGATAGTCTTTGGCGTTTTTGAGAATTTCGTAGACCAGTTCACGCGGCGCGGCGATGTGCCATTCCGTCAGGAATTCGTATTCATTGGCAGGCATGTTTTTTGGGAATCCTTCGCTTGATGTTACCGAAGGCTTTTACGGCGAAAAGATTAAAAGCGGATTCCCGATCAGCCTGGAGTTTCAGTG
>CAZRXE010001280.1:0-2180 GCA_964603695.1 uncultured Heliomicrobium sp. | reverse complement strand
GGTAGAGCGACTGATTCGTAATCAGTAGGTCACCAGTTCAAGTCTGGTAGTCGGCTTCATTCCCTTTCACCATAATTCAAAAAGTACCTGGCGGCTTGATCGGAGTCGGCGGCGGTGTTGTGTCGTCCAGGAATTTGATGTCCGTCTCAAACTTCCGATAGAACTTGAAGTAGAGCAGATTGCGCGACTGATATTTTTTGCGCCGGTCGCCGATCACGAACTCTGCCTTGATCGGCAGCAGGAATTCCACGTCAATGCCGCGCAGCTTGACCATATCGTAATCAATGATGCTTTCCGAATGCGTGATCGGATAGCTTTTTGGCAGGTCGTCCACAGCCTGTTCGATTCTCAGCACCAGTTTCTTTTCCTCGTCCACCCAGATGCTGCCGCTGTAACCGCCTACGATAATCGGCGCGTCATCGGCTTTGATCGTTAGCTTGGAGGTTTCCTGCGGCACGCGGAAATCGTAAATCAGTGTTTGCCGGTTGCCGAGCTTTTCCTTGCCCGCAGGTTTGAAAACTGCTTTGGTTTCGGGATCAAAAAGCGATGCCAGCGCCGAAGCGAAATCGCCTGTCGAATACGCGCCGCCGGACTGTTCCAGCGATTTGGTGACGGGACGCCCCACGGCATTGATGGGCTTATAAGTTTCCCGTTTGTGGTTGTAAGTCAGTTCGTAAGTCAGCGTATCGGCCTTGTCCCACGCGCCCGAACCTTGATTGTCATAATACCGCTGCACTTCCTGTTGGCAGATGAAGTCGGGCAGCTCGTCCAAATAATCACGGATGTTTTTACGGGCTTCTTTCAAAAATGCGTCTTCCGCAGGCGTGCTTGTGGAGACAAGCTTTCCGGCTGAGGCGGAGAGTTTTTCCGCTTCGCGCTTAATGGCATTGAGCAGATGCGGATGCGCGCCATTGGCTCGCAATCGGCTGACGACTTCCGGCGTCGGATCAAACGCAATGCCGACGCGCGTAACGTGAACCGCCAAATCCGCTTCGGTCATATTTCGTCCGACCGCTCGGCGCAGCAGAATATTCATTTCCTGAAGCGTCAAAGGTTGATTGGACAGTTGAGTCGGAACTGAACTTTGCGCTGAGACGAAGCATAAACCGCTTCCCAGTAGTTCAGCACAAAGCAGGACAAGAACGACACTCACAAATTTCTTTTTCATTGATTTCACTCCTTACGCTTAGGAACGACGCATCACAAATTCGTTTGCGCCGATTGTAGAGTTCACGCCGTCATTCGCCAAGTCAGTCGAGCTTGAGTAAGCAAGGTCGCGAACTTTCCAGGCGAGGAATCACTTTGGCCGGTTGGTATCTCCATTTTTTCGTAGGAAGTTGGGATTTTCGGATGCGTGTGTACTTGCCGAGCTATGAGGCAGGCTGTTTCCCCATCTTGTTTGCCGTTTAATTGCTGAAATGATTTTAGATACCTTCCGGCCTGAAGTATCCAAATCCTGCGCCAATTTAGTCACGGTCTTGGAATATGAGTTGCCTGACTCAGGACGTTTTGCTATGGCACTGCGTAAGACTTCATCGCGCATTCAATCAAACGAACATCCAAATTTAAGATCGCTTTCTCGGACTAAGAAAGCGCATTTTTGCCGTGGCTGACTGGCGCGCTTGAGTCTTCAAACTTGCGCACCTCAATTGAAACTGCCGTCTCTGAAGGAAACCCAAAATGAATAAACGAACTCTTTCTATTTTGCTGATGCTCTGCATTTCGTTGCTTGTTTGCGTGGGACAAGCTTTTGGTCAGGGAACCACTTCCCGTTTGACGGGAACGGTGGTTGACGCCACAGGCGCGGCGGTCGCCGGTGCAACGGTAACGCTAACCAATGAAGGAACTAATGTCGCGTTCACGACTCAAACCAGCAGCAGCGGCGCTTATGCTTTTGATTTGATCCCCGCCGGAACCTATCAGGTTGCAGTCGAAAAAACAGGCTTTAAGAAGTTCATTGCCACCGGCAACGTTGTGCAAATCAACCAGCCCGCGACCGTCAACGTCTCGATGCAAGTCGGAGAGGTTTCGGCGCAGGTGACTGTGCAAGGGGCGACGGATGCCGTGCAAACCAGCAGTTCAGGCAACATCGGCAGCACAATTGACCAAAAGGCGCTGGAAAGTTTGCCCATCGTCGGCACGCGCGGACGCAATCCGCTGGTCTTGTTGAACTTTCATCC
>CAZRXE010001279.1:0-1644 GCA_964603695.1 uncultured Heliomicrobium sp. | reverse complement strand
CCGAGTTTGTCCGGGTCGGCCACGCCCATTTTGATGACGTGATCTACGCCGGCGTGCAGGTCTTCGACTTCGTAATGTCCCCAATCGGCGGCGATGGCGCGCGAAAACTTCTGGCCGCGTCCGGCGCTGCCGCGATAATTGACGGCCAGCACCGCATAACCATTGGCCGCGAACAACTGTCGTTCGACGCTGAAACTGTGTTGATCCTGCGAATTCGGTCCGCCGTGAATGCGCAGCAGGAATGGAACTTTGGTTCCTTTCACGTAACCCGCCGGGTAAGTCAGCAAGCCGTGAACTTCGGTGCCGTCCTTGCTCTTGAAGCTGACGGCTTCGGTTTGTCCCAGTTCAAGTTCAGCAAACAGCGCGTCATTCAAATGCGTCAATTGGCGCAGACGGCCGTTTTCAAAGGCATAAACTTCCGTGTATTTGTCGTTACCGCCAGCGAGTACCACTGAAGCATTGCCGCCGGTTTCCCAACCGGATACGACGACGGGCGGCACGAGCAGTTTTTCGACTTTGCCGTTGGCGAGCGTGACTTGCGCCGGGTAAAGCGATTGATCGTCCGTCACCAAAAAGCGTATGGCCTTGCCGTCTTCGCTGAAGGTGGGATTGGAAACGCCGCGATCCAGGGCTTCGACGGCGGCGACACGCTTGGCGGGACTTCCGCCGTCAGCGGCGACCAGGGCCAGATGACTCATGCTGTAAGCGCCAAATTTCTTTTCTTCGCCTTCCAGGTAAGTGATCCACTTTCCGTCGGGGCTCCATTCGGGGCGGGAGCGTCCGGCGCGGTTGCCGGCTTCGGTCAGGGCTTTTTCCGTCGCGCCGGGTTTGGCTTCGGCGACGAACAATTGCCCGTCAGGGTCGCGGTCGGGGTCGGTGGCGCGATTGCTCATAAAGGCGATGCGTGTGCCGTCCGGCGACCACGAAGGTGAGGCTTCGTCGCGTTTGCCGGTGGTCAGCCGATCCAGTTTTTTCGTGGCGATGTCGAACAGGTAAATGTAGCTGTGACGGCCTGAAAGCAAATAACCTTGCCCGTCCTGTTTGAAATGGTAACGGTCAATAACGATGGGTTTCGGAGGTTTGGGTTTGCCGCCGCTTTCGCGCGCGGCTTCGTTGGCGTCGGCTTCCGGGTCCGGGTCGCCGATGACCAGCGCCAGCCGTTTGGAATCCGGTGACCATTCAAAACTCTGCAAGCGGCCTTTCACGTCGGTCAATTGCACTGCTTCGCCGCCGCTGCGGTCGAGCAGCCAGACTTGATTGCCTTTGGCCGGGCCAGGGCGCGACGAGGTGAAGGCCAGATACTTTCCGTCCGGACTCCAGCGCGGCGACGATTCGCCTTCCGCGCCGGAAGTAATCTGGCGTTCGCCTTTGCCGTCTGTGCCGACCATCCAGATATGCGCGCCGGATTTGTCTTCTTTGACATCAATGGTCGAAACGACAAAAGCCACGGCTTTGCCGTCGGGCGAAACCTGTGGATCGCGCACATCGCGCAAGCGCGGAACGTCATCGAGTTTGAACGGGTGTTTGGCCGTTTGCGCTGACAGCACGGTCGCCAGGGCCAACATCAGCAACAGCACGGAAGAAAGTCTGCGGGGAGACATAACGTGATTAACCTCCTGGGTTTGTGGAATTGCAGTTTGTTCG
>CAZRXE010001278.1:0-3211 GCA_964603695.1 uncultured Heliomicrobium sp. | reverse complement strand
CCGCTCCCTCATGGTCGCGGTTCCGTACTGGCTTGATGAAAGGTTCCGCCAACAAACGAAATTTGGCCGAAGCGGAAAGCAGTTTGGATTTGACGAGCGCGCCCGGCCCCATCGGCACGGGGTGAAGTTCGCCGCCGCAGTAAACAAAGGCCGGCGCTTTTGGATCCGCCGTCACCAGTTCGTCCATCAAGTCCAACTCTTTTACCAGGTCGAGCAGTTCGTGCGCGCCGCGCAAACTGTTGGGGCCGGCTTCGAGCAAAAAACCGTCGGCGTCGTGACTTTGAATCACGCCGCCGACGTTGTTGCCGCTTTCCAGCACCAGCACGCTTTGCCCAAGCTTTTTCAGCCGGTGCGCCGCGACCAGACCGGAAATTCCCGCGCCGATGATGATTGCGTCAAAGTTCATTGATGATTCAATTTGGAAATGACCAACTCCGCCAACGCCCGAATAAAAAGCGGATCGGTGTTGAAGGCCGGAACGCGGCGGTAGGCTTTGAAGCCGAGTTCTTCGGCCAGGTCTTTGTACAGCAGGTCGAGTTCGTAAAGCGTTTCGATGTGTTCCGAAACAAAGCTGATCGGAATGGCCAGGACTTGTTCGGCTCCGGCGGCTTTCAGTTCGCGCAACTTCATGTCCGTCGAAGGTTCCAGCCATTTGACCGGGCCGACTTTGCTTTGAAAGCTCAGATGCACTGGATTCAATCCGCCCAGCTTTTGCGAAACCAATTGGACAGTTTCTTCGGTGTGGCGCAAATACGGATCGCCGTTTTGAATGTAGCTTTCCGGCACGCTGTGTGCGCTGAACAGCAGATGAATCCGGCGCGGATTGGGATCGGGAAAGTCCACGAACTTTTCGCGAATCTGTTCTGCGAGCGCCGAAATGTAACCTTCGTGTTTGTACCAATGCGTGATGTAGCGCCGGCGAATGTGCCGCAAGCCGCCGCGTTGGTCGAGCAATTCGACAAAATCTTTCGTGCTTGATCCGGTGGTGGAAACGGAAAACTGCGGATAGAGCGGCAGCACGATCAATTCCGTGATGCCGTCGCGCTGAATTTCATCCAGCACCACTTTCGTGAACGGATGCCAATACCGCATCCCAACGTAGACTTTCGCTTCAATGCCGCGTCCGGCCAGTTCTTCGCGCAAGGCTTCGGCCTGCTCATCCGTGATCCGGCGCAAAGGCGAACCTCCGCCGATCAACAGATAATTCGCGGCGGACTTTTTATGACGCGCCGTCGAAATTATCCAGGCCAGCGGTTTCTGAAAGGCGCGAATCGGAATCCGCACAATCTCCGGGTCGGAAAACAAATTGAACAGGAACGGGCGGACATCGGCCTGTGTTTCCGGCCCGCCCAAGTTGAAGAGAATGACTCCCAAGCGGTGGTTGGTGGTTTGCGGCATAACTTGATTACGAGTTCATCAGTTGGATTTATAAATTTGTAAACGAGGTAGAGTTTCACCAACCACCAATCACCAGCCACCAGCCAACATCAAAGCGTTCCTGCAATCACAATGGTTGCGACTTCGGGATGAAAGTATTTGCGGATGGCTTCGTCAATTTGTTCTTTGCTCAGCGCGTTGACGAGGTTGGGAAATTCGTCCAGGTAATTTTCGCCCAGCTTGAACAGTTCGGCGTTGGCGATTTGCCCGGACATACCGGCGTTGGTGGCCAGACCGATTTTGAAAGAGCCTGTGACGGAAGCTTTTTCGTCCTGCAATTCTTCTTCGCGAATGCCGCCCGCGATGTAATCGTTGACGATGTCCAGCGTGGTGTTAATCGCCAAGTCAATGTTTTCCGCCGCCACAGTCACGCCGATGGTGAATGGGCCGTCGCCGATGCCGGAGCGGAAACCGGAACTAATGCCGTAGGTCAATCCCATCTCATCGCGAATCTTCAATCCCAACCGCGAAGACAACGTGGATTGGCCCAAGGCGTTGTTGGCGATGACCGCCGCCAGATAATCAGGGTTCGACCGACGCAATCGCGAAGCGTGGCCGATCATCACATCGCAATTGGCCTTGTCTTTCATTTGCACGGTTTCGCGCTTGGCTTCGGTTTGCAGCGGCGTTTCTTCCAGATTGATTTCAGGAGCCGGCGCGCCCATCCAGTCGCCCAGGTGTTGTTCGACCAACGCGCGCACCGCTTCCGGTTCAATGTCGCCGACCAGCGACAGAATCATCGAGCCTGCGCCGTAGTACTTGTCATAAAACCCACGCGCGTCGGCGGCGGTAATGGTCTCGAGATAACTGATCGTTCGTTCGGCCCCAGGCTGATAAAAGGGATTGCCTTCGGGAAAGATCACTTGCGTCAACCGTTCGTAAGCCCGCGAGCGCGTGTCGTCCAGGTCTTCTTTGATGGCGGCGATGTAACGTTGCTTGAGTTTTTCCAGTTCGAGTTCGGGAAAGACGGGTTCGCGCAACTCTTCGGCCAGCGTCGAAAGAATCATCGGCAGATCGCGGCTCAGGCTTTGGCCGTTGATCGAAACCGTGAAGTTGTTCGAGGAAAAACCCAGCCGCGCGCCGTTCGATTCCAATTCTTCGGCGATTTCCAGTTTACTGCGGCGAGCCGTGCCTTTGTTGAGCATACTGGCAGTAACGCTAGCCAGACTGTCCTTATCCGTGGGACTGAAAAATTCCCCGGCGCTAAAAAAGCCGGACAAGGAAACCGTCGGGTTCGCGTGATTTTCCAACACCAACAGCGTCAAGCCATTAGCAAGTTTGTAACGTTGAATGCGTGAAGCAAAAGATTGGTTTGGCATGTTTACTCAGTTTCTTCTTTCGGAATGAACCATCCGACGGTGCGATTGTCTTCGGTGAAATAAGTATTGGCGACACGCCGGATGTCCGCGGCGGTGACGGCTTCGACCATCTTGGGCAGATTGGCATAAAGCTTCCAATCGGCGACGGCTTCGGATTCGCCCAGGGCGCTGACCACGCCGAACGGACTGTCGCGCAAAAAGATCATCTGCGTCAGGATGATGTTCTTGGCCTTTTGCAATTCCTTTTCGGTCACGTCTTCGGTCTTCAGCTTTTCCAGTTCATCAAGCACGACTTTTTCGACGGCTTCGTGCGTGGATTCCGGACGCAAGGTCACGTCAATGGTGAACAAACCCGGATCAATGAATTGAAAGGCCTGGGCGCTTTCGTCCACGGCCAGTTGTGTTTCGACCAACGCCTGATACAGCCGCGAAGTCACCCCGGCGGACAAGACGTG
>CAZRXE010001277.1:0-3831 GCA_964603695.1 uncultured Heliomicrobium sp. | reverse complement strand
AACTCATACATCCGGTCGCCGCGCAGCGTGACCATTGCGCCAATGCTCATGCCTTCGCGCAGCTTGAACGCCGCGATGGACTTTTTCGCTTTGGTCACCACAGGCTTTTGCCCGGCGATGTTCGCCAAATCACCGACTGCGGCGTCAAGCGACTTTGCATTCGCAATCGCCTCGCCCATGCCGACGTTGATGACGATCTTCTCCAGCTTCGGAATGCTCATCGGGTTGGCGTAGCTAAACTCTTTGACGAGCGCCGGAGCCACCTCTTTCAAGTATTTTTCTTTGAGTCGTGCAGACATAACTAAACTTGTTTTCGGATTTCAAATCTTATTTGAAATTTCAGTTACTCAAGCGCCGCGCCGGTCTTTTTGGAAATTCGCACCTTGCGGCCATCCTGCAAAATTTGGTAGCCGACGCGAACCGGCACGCCGTTTTCGAGCAGCATCACGTTGGAAACATCAATCGGAGCCTCGCGATCCACGATGCCCCCCGCGACGCCTTTCTGGCGGTTCGGACGCTCGAAATGTTTCAAGATGTTGACGCCCTCGACCAGAACTTTGCGTTCTTTGGTCAGGACTTCAACCACACGGCCGCGTCTGCCTTTGTCGCGACCAGAGATGACAACCACTTGATCGTTTTTTCTGATCTTCATTCTAGTTGGCATAATTCGTTCCTTCTCTCGCTCTACTTTAGATCACTTCAGGAGCGAGGCTGACGATCTTCATAAAGCCTTTTTCGCGCAGTTCGCGCGCCACCGGGCCGAACACGCGGGTTCCGACTGGGTCGCCGTCCGCCTTGATGATGACCGCCGCATTTTCGTCGAAGCGAATGTAGGTTCCATCCTTGCGGCGAACTTCCTTGCGCGTGCGAACGATAACGGCATTCACCACTTGCTTTTTCTTGACTGTGCCGTCCGGCGAAGCTTCCTTGACGGAAGCCTTGATAATGTCGCCCACGCTGGCGCGACTGCCGATATTGCCGCCCAAAGGCAGAATCATTGCAATCTTCTTCGCCCCGGAATTATCAGCGACCTGCAACAACGACCGCATCTGTAATGCCATAGCTAGCCTCCTGAACAATTTCCAGTTTTTGGCTTTCAGTTTTCAGAGTCAAAAACTGAAGACTAAAAACTGGAAACTGAAAACTATTTACTTGCCTTGCGCAACACTTCGACCACGCGCCAACGTTTGCGCGCGGACATCGGGCGAGTCTCGACAATCCGTACTTGATCGCCGATGCCGACGCCGTCAATTTCGTTATGCGCCATAAACTTCGCCCGCTTGCGCACGTAGCGTTTATACACAGGATGCTTGACCACGCGATCAACGCGAACGACGACGGTCTTTTGCATCTTGTCACTGGTCACGATGCCGATCTTTTCTGTGCGGCGGGCACGGGCTTTTTGGGCCGCTCCCGCCGGCGCAGCTTGCACTGCGGTGTCGGCGACCTGCGCTTCCAAATTGTCGTTTATCTCTTCCATACTCAACTCACGTTTGCCTTGTTTTTCCTATCGGCTGCGGGAAACCTCTATTTTTCGACACCGAGCGCGCGCCCACGCAGGATGGTTTTGATGCGTGCAAACTCTTTTCTTTCGCGGCGGATTTGCGCGACTGTGTCCACATCGCCCAGCGCCTTTTTGAAATTCAGCCGGAACAGCGATTCCCGTATTGCCGCCAGGCGCTTGATCAACTCTTCGCTTGAAGTCTCGCGAACCTTGTCCAGTTTATGCTTCACAGCGCTCCTCCTTCTTGATCCTGGCGCGAAACGAACTTGGTTTTGATAGGCAGTTTAGCTGCCGCCAGTTCCATCGCACGCTTTGCCGTGGCCTCGTCCACACCTTCCATTTCGAAGATGATGCGACCCGGCTTAATCACTGAAACCCAGCCTTCGGGCGCACCTTTGCCTTTACCCATACGGGTTTCAGCAGGCTTCTTGGTGATAGGTTTATCGGGAAACACGCGAATCCAAAGTTTGCCGCCACGTTTAACGTAACGGGTGATGGCAATACGACCGGCTTCGATCTGACGACCGGTCACCCAGGCCACCTCCATCGCCTTCAGCGCAAATTCGCCGAATGCGATATTGGTTCCGCGCTTGGCCGCGCCAGCGCGACGACCGCGTTGTTGCTTACGATACTTAACCTTTTTGGGAATTTTATATTCAGCCATTGTTAGCTCTCAGCTTTTTACTCTCGACGCTTCAATCTCAAATTCGAGATTGCAGATTCAAGACGCTATCTCTTCATCATCGCTTCGCGCGGATCCATGATGTCGCCGCGATAAACCCAGACCTTGATGCCAATCACGCCAAAGGTCGTGTGCGCTTCAGCGAAGCCGTAATCCACGTCGGCGCGCAGCGTGTGCAGCGGCAGACGGCCTTGCAGCGTCCATTCCGAGCGCGCTATTTCCGCGCCGTTCAAGCGACCAGAGACACGCACCTTGATGCCTTGCGCGCCAAAGCGCATGGCTTCTTCCACAGATTTGCGCATGGCGCGGCGAAAGGCGATGCGTTTTTCCAATTGCTGCGCGATTTTTTCAGCCTGCAACTGTGCATTGAGTTCAGGTTTGTTGATCTCGCGAATGTCAATCAGGATGTCGCGCTTGGTGCGGCGACTGATTTCCTGTTTAAGCTTGTCAATTTCCGCACCTTTGCGACCAATGATGATGCCAGGGCGCGATGTGTAGATGATGATGCGCAGGCGATTGGCCGCACGATCAATGTCAACCTGCGAAACGCCTGCCTGGGCGAAACGCTGCTTCAGTTCCTTTTTCAGCTTCAGGTCTTCCAACAACAGCTTGCCGAAGTCTTTTTTCGCGAACCAGCGCGAATGCCAACTGCGGTTGTAGCCAAGCCGGAAACCGTAAGGATGTACTTTCTGACCCATTCTTTTCTCCGTTGCCGAAATCTTATGAACTCTTATTCTTCAGCTTTTTCAGCGGCTTTGCGTGTTTTCTTGTCCGCGCGCTTTTCAGTCGAAACCACCACGGTCAAGTGGCTGTAATGGCGGCGTTCGCGGTAGGCGCGGCCCATCGGCGCGGGACGAACACGGCGGCGATGCTTGGTCACACCGGTGTCGGCGTAACAGGCTTTCACCCACAGCTCATCCACATCCACGCTGACGTTCTCTTGCTCAGCCAACTGTTCGGCGTTGGCGCGAGCAGATTCGAGAACCTTGTAGATCAAACCGGCGGCCCGCTTATTGGTGTAGCGCAGAAGTTCGCGCGCTTCGCCATACACCAAGCCGCGAATCAAATCCATGACCAGTTTGGCCTTTTGCGACGAAATCTTGACGTTTGTAGCTTTCGCAGTTGCTTCCATGTTCCGAACCTCTTACCTCTTCCCGGCGGCTTTCTCGGCTTTATCCGCGTGGCCTTTGAAAGTGCGCGTGGGCGCGAACTCGCCAAGCTTGTGTCCGACCATATTCTCGGTGATGTAAACCGGGATGAACTTTTTGCCGTTGTGAACCGCCAATGTGTGACCGACCATTTCAGGAAAGATCGTCGAGCGACGCGACCAAGTCTTGTGGACTTTCTTTTCGTTCGCGGCGTTCATCTTTTCGATGACCTTCCACAAATGACCATCAATAAACGGGCCTTTTTTGACTGAACGTGCCATAAATTTCTTGTCCGTTGTTCATTGTTCGTTGTCTGCTGCGTGTTTTACCACCGGCAACTGACAACTGACCAATCACTATTTTGTTCTCCGTTTGACGATGAACTTATCGGTACGCTTGTTGTTGCGAGTCTTGTAACCGCGCGTCGGCTGTCCCCAAGGCGTCACTGGATTGCGTCCGCCGGAGGTTTTGCCTTCGCCGCCGCCGTGCGGGTGATC
>CAZRXE010001276.1:0-3446 GCA_964603695.1 uncultured Heliomicrobium sp. | reverse complement strand
GGTACAACATCGGCTGGGAAGCCTGCAACGTCATCAAACCCGAAAAGCTGGAAGTAAAAGAAGGCCAGCCACTCTTCGGCGGCGGCATTGACATCAAACCGCCCAAAGACAAAGCCGCTTACGGCCATATCAATGCTTTTGATCCGCTGACCGGCGAACGCAAATGGCGTTACCTGACCGATGGACTGAACGTCGCTTCGCTATTGGCGACGGGCAGCGATTTGCTGTTCAGCGGCGATGTTTTCGGCAACGCCTTCGCGCTGGACGCACGCAACGGCGAAAAGCTCTGGTCGTTTCACGTCGGCGCAAGCGTCACCGGTTCGCCCATCACTTACTCGGTCAACGGGCGGCAGTACGTGGCCGTTCCTGCCGGAATGGGTTCGCTGGTGGGCGGCGTCACCTCCATTTTGTGGCCGGACAAAGCCGGCAAATTGCCTGAAGGCGCTTCGACGCTGGTCGTTTTTGCACTGCCGGAAACGAAAGGAGCTGTTCGCAATGGAAAGTAACGTCAAACAAGCATCTCGACAGGCTAAAGCCTGTTCCACGTTCAAGCGCGCATCCTTCATAATTCTTTTTTCCGTCGCTTGTTGCTTGTTGCCTTTCGCTTTGCAAGCGCAACAAGGGAATGCGTCGGCCAACATCGAAAACGGTCGTCGCATTTTCACAGGTTCGTGCAGCATGGGTTACTGCCACGGATTGAACGGCGCGGGAGGCGGCGGCCCGAAACTCGCTGGGCGAAAGCTGAGCGTCAGACACCTTACGATGGTCATCAACGACGGCGTCGCCGAAACACCGATGCCTGGTTTCAAAGACAAACTGACCAAAGAGCAACTCGCTGACTTGATTGCTTATGTGCAATCGCTGGCCGCCGGCGCGGCAACCGAATCCGAAAAAGAACCAGCCGCCGAACATCTGCCGACCGCCGGCAACAAACCCGAAACTAAATCCGCAACAACTGCCGTTGCCAAACCGGTCGTCATCACAGCGGAAGACCGCGAATTGATGGGCAACGCCGCAGCCGGACGCGAATTGTTTTTCGGTGCGGGCGTGATTACCAATTGCCGCGTTTGCCACACGGTGAGCGGCATCGGCGGCCAAATCGGTCCCGATCTGACCGGTCTTGCCGCCCAATCCGCTAAAGAGATTTTGCAAAGCATCACCGCGCCCCACATCCGTGTGGACGAAAAATACGCCGCGTTCGTCGTGACCTTGAAAAACGGCCAACGCTTTACCGGCGTCAGACGCGACGAGGACGAAACCACGCTGCGGCTTTACGACACGTCTTCGCTGCCGCCGATTTCTAGAGCATTCTTGAAGTCGGAAATCGCGATGACGGAAAAGCTGAAGACTTCGCCGATGCCCGCCGATTACGGCACGAAGTATTCGCGCCGACAGTTGCTCGATCTGGTCGGCTTTCTGAAAACTGCCGGCGGCGACGAAAGCAGGTAAAATCCGGGGCGGACTGCCGTCCGAACAAAACACTGACGGGTTAAAACCATTTTCATTTGGAGGTAAGAAATGATTGCAGTACTCGAACAGGTTAAACCGGAAACTGCCGCTCGGCTGGCGGCGCAAGCACAAAAACAGGGAATTTCAGTAGACGATCTGCTCCAGAGCTTTTTGCCGGCGGAGCCGACCACAACCGAGGCAAAGGTGGAATTGACGCCGCAAGAAAAAGCACGTTTATGGCGCGAGTGGGTGGAAAACAATTCCGTTAAAGGCGTCATTGCCGACGATTCGCGAGAAAGCATCTATACACGCGAGGATGAGGCGTTATGACTTATGCGCTTGATACAAACATTTTGGCGCGCAGCGTTGAAGACGAGCATCCCATGAACGCCATGGCGCGCGCTGCGGTTGAGCGGTTGGTCAACAACCAGCAATTTGTTTGTGTTCTCGTGCAAAACCTCTATGAATTTTGGGTCATTGCCACACGTCCCCGATTGCAAAACGGATTGGGGCTAAGTGCGGAAGACACCCTCAAACATCTCAGCAGATTTGAAACCGTGTTTACTCTCTTGTCGGATCCTCCAACGTTGTATGCCGAATGGAAAACCCTCGTCACGCAACACGCCGTGATGGGGAAACCGGCCCACGACGCACGCATCGTTGCCGCGATGAAAGTCCACGGCATATCTCATTTACTGACCTTCAATATCGGCGATTTCAAACGATTTTCCGAGATTACCGCCGTCTCTCCAACCGAACTTCAGAAACAATCATGAACAAATTTGACCGCCGCCAATTTTGCAAAACCGCCGGAGCGTTTGCCGCCGGCATGTCTCTGCCTGCTTCCCTTGAGGCCGGCGAATCCGCCTTGCAGCCGCGAAAACCGCCGATCAAAGACTGGCTGCTTTACGTCGGCACTTACACGAACGGCAAAAGCGAAGGCATTTATGTTTACCGGATGAATGCCGCCACCGGCGCGCTGACGCATCAAAGCACGGCCAAAGGCGTTTCCAATCCGGCGTTTCTGGCGATTGATCCTTCGCGCCGATTTCTTTACGCCGCCAACGAATCGGGGGAATTCCTGGGCAAAAAAGGCGGCGGCTTGACGGCCTTCTCCATTGACCAAAAAAACGGCGCGCTCACCAAACTCAACGAAGTCAGCGTGCCCGGCGTGCCTTGTCACGTTTCGGTGCTGCCTTCAGGCAAACACGTTGTGGCCGCGAACTACGGCGGCGGCAACGTTGTCATCTGTCCCGTGCGCGCGGACGGCGGCTTGGGCGAAGTCGGCGATGTGGCGCAACACACCGGCAAAGGCGCGGATCCCAAACGGCAGGAAGGTCCGCACGCACATTGCGCCTTGCCGGATGCAGCGGGCAAATACGTTTTCGCGCCTGACCTGGGCTTGGACAAAGTGATGATTTACAAAGTGGACGCCGCCAAAGGAAAACTTCTGCCCGACGGTTTTCTGGCCACCAAACCCGGCGCGGGGCCGCGCCATTTCGATTTTCATCCTTCGGGCAAATTCGCTTACGTCATCAACGAACTCAATTCCACGCTGACGGCCTGCGCTTACGACAAAGCCAAAGGCGTGCTGACGGAACTGCAAACCGTGACGACTCTGCCCGCCGGCTTCAGCGGACAGAATTACCCGGCGGACATTCACGTTCATCCTTCGGGCAAATTCGTTTACGGCACGAATCGCGGCCACAACAGTTTGGTGGCCTTCGCAATTGACGGCGGCACAGGCAAGCTGACGCTGATCGGCCACGAATCCACGCGGGGCAAATGGCCGCGCAATTTCGGCATTGATCCGAGCGGACGGTTTCTGCTGGCCGCCAACCAAAACAGCGACGCCGTCGCCACGTTTCGCATTGATGAACAAACCGGCAAGCTCACAGCGGTCGGCGATTTGCTCGAAATCCCGGCACCGGTTTGTTTGAAATTCATTCCAGTCTTTTCCTGAACCGATATGACAACCAATTCAACTCTTCACAAGG